>JAJCXU010000402.1 GCA_029263275.1 Ilumatobacter sp. | reverse complement strand
GTTGAAGTAGACCGGATTCCACATTCCACCGAGTGCGCTCTGGCGGATGCCTTCGACTTCGCGGTAGACGGTGAAGACGCCACCGGGCGTGTTCGAGATCCCACATTCGCCACGAACGAGCGGTTCGGTGCCTTCACGGTTCCCGTACTCGCCAGGGCTGATCGTGACTTCCTCGCACCACTGCTCGTTACTTCCGCTCGACATGTGGGTGATCATCACCGGCTTGTCGTCGTGGAAGATGGCCAGCACCTGCTCGGGCAGGTACACCTCGGTGTGATTCGGGGTGGAGTTGGGGCGGCGCGGCTGGATGACGAATGCATCCTGCATCGCCTCCCACATGTCGGGTGTGACTTGACCAGTCGGGTCGTCGCTCGCACGCTTCAGGACCAGCTTCTCGTAGGCCCAGACCGCCTTGACGGTCTGATCTCCGAAGATGCCATCCGCTGGGCCCGGAACGAAACCGAGATCACTCAGACGCTGCTGCACTTGTTTCACGTCGTCGCCGGCGAGGCCCTTGCTCAGATTCCGCTGCAGCACCGTCTTCTCGACAGGCACCGACGTCTCGACGGTACCGATCACGTCGGGAACCGAGTCGGGCACAGTGAGCGCTGTCACGGCGGAGTCGACAACGAACGCAGAGTCGGCGAGTTGGGTTTGCTGCACAGCGCTGTCATCGCCACCGCCGAGCGCCACGCCGGCCACGATCACGGTGCCGAGCAGCCCGGCGGCAGCAACAGCAGGCAGCCATTTCGCGACTTGGTTCGGGGGGCGCCAGGCAGGCGTGGAGGAAGGTTCGTTCATGGTGACGGGATTGCAGATGCGATGGCGAGTTGCCAGTCAGCAGCAACTGCTGATGGAACGAATGTACCAATCAAGTCACGGCCCGAATCGTCGCCCGGAGCATGTTCGCCGCGAGTTTCTTTGTTCGTCTCAGCGCCGACCGAGGCGGGGATTCAGCTGCGATCGACGATCGGGGTGATGCCGTCGAGATCGCCGCGCAGCTGACGCATTTCTCGGAGGATGGTGAGGATGATCCCCGGCGAACTGAGCGTCGATTCGCCACGTGTGCGAGGGAAGTAGTCGACACCGAACTGCAGCATCTCGTAGCCCAGCCGGGTCGCCCTGATGACGAGTTCGGCATCGATGAACGAACCTTCGCTCTTCAGTTCGACATGCTCGAATACGCGGGCCCGGCACAGCTTGAACGCGAAGTTGATGTCGCGGGCCTTCACGCCGAACAGGCTCCGAATGAGGAGGTTGTACCAGAAGGTGTAGAAGGTGCGGAGATATCCCTCGCCCGTGCGATCGAATCGATACGCGCTGATGATGTCGGCGTCGTAGTCGATCATCAGCCGCACCGCGCGAGGCAACTCCGCCATGTCGAACGGGAGGTCGGCGTCGGTGTACAAGATGAGATCACCTGAAGCGGTCGCGAAGCCGGTCTTGATCGCTCCGCCAAGCTTGCGATTCTTCGCATGATGGACAACCCGGACCCGAGGATCTTCCGCGGCGCAGCGATCGGCAATTGCTGCCGTGCCGTCGGTCGAGGCGTCATCGACGATGATCAGTTCATAGTCAGCGATGTCGCCCGCCTCCATGAGAATCGCGCACGCACGGCGGCCCGCCGTGAGCGCGCGGTCGACGTACTCCTCCTCATTCCACATCGGGTAGAAGATCGACAGCTTGTCGAAATGGGCACGCGTGCTCGTCATCGCAGCCGAAGGGTAGCTGCCGGGGAACTCACGGCGACAGCGCCTACCATCCTGCTCGTGCCGGACGCCTCCCTCGAGACGAATCACGAAGCTGTGCTGCCGCCGCCCGCCCCTGCGTCAACTCCTCCGGCGCCGCTGACTCCGCCGCACGCGGGCGAAGCGATGCCATCGCCCGTCACAGTCACTGCGCAGCAATTCGCGCCGACCCCACTGCGGCCCGGTCAGCTCACGGTGGCATGGCAGATCATGCTGGCCGCATGCTGGAGCGCCGCCTTCTTCGCTTTCGCCGCGGTGTGGAAGACCAGCGAGGAAATCGGCATCGGGACCTGGTGGTTGGGTCCACGTGCTCAGCCACAGCCTCTGCTGATTCGCATCCTGCCATTCGCGCTCACGATGTTGCTCGGGTTGTTCGCGGTGTACAACGTCCGTCGCATCGCGGAGGCAAGCGTCGCCGCATCAGCGCTTGTTGCGGTCATCGCGACATTCGACATGTCACGGTCCGGCGGCCTGGCCGCCATCGAATTCGCCATCGCCGGATCGATGCTCCTCGCCTCGGTTGGCGCAGTCATTGCGTCGACGCGCCGGGCACCAGACCCCGCCCGTCCCGACTGACCGATTCGACGCCTTCGAACCTTCCCTGATCGAGCGACAACCGAACGGTATCGTCAGGCAACTATGGCCGACGCTCACACTCCCCCGCTCGACGGCGCCTCCAACGCCAAGGTCCTGATGTCACTCCCCGAGGGCGAGCGTGTAGGCATCGCGTTCTCCGGTGGGCTCGACACGTCCGCAGCCGTCGCTTGGATGCGCGAGCGCGGGGCCATTCCGTACACCTACACCGCCGACCTCGGTCAACCCGATGAGCCAGATCTCGAAGGTGTTCCGGTGCGTGCCAAGCAGTACGGCGCCGAGGAAGCGCGGATTGTCGACTGTCGCGACGAGCTCGTTCGTGAAGGTCTCATCGCCATCCAGTGCGGTGCGTTCCACATCAGTTCCGGCGGCAAGACCTACTTCAACACCACGCCACTCGGACGCGCCGTCACGGGCACCTTGCTCGTGCGCGCGATGGCCGACGACGGCGTCGACATCTGGGGCGACGGGTCGACGTACAAGGGCAACGACATCGAACGCTTCTACCGGTACGGGCTCCTCGTCAACGAGAACCTCCGCATTTACAAGCCGTGGCTCGACCCGACATTCGTCGACGAACTCGGTGGCCGCCAGGGCATGAGCGAGTTCCTGCAAGAGCGCGACCTGCCGTACCGCGACTCAGTGGAGAAGGCGTACTCGACCGACGCCAACATCTGGGGCGCCACACACGAAGCCAAGGCACTCGAAGAACTCGACACGTCGATGGAGATCGTCACGCCGATCATGGGTGTGCCGTTCTGGGACGAGAGCGTCGCCATCGAGACCGAAGACATCACGGTGCGGTTCGAAGAGGGCTGGCCGGTCGCCATCAACGGCGAACGCTTCGACTCCCAAGTCGAGTTGGTCAACGAGGCAAACCGCATCGGCGGGCGTCACGGACTCGGCATGAGCGACCAGATCGAGAACCGGATCATCGAGGCCAAGTCGCGCGGCATCTACGAAGCACCTGCGTTGGCGTTGCTCCACATCTGTTACGAGCGGCTGGTCAACGGCATCCACAACGAGAACACGATCGAGAACTACCGCACGATGGGTCGCCGACTCGGCCGCCTGCTGTACGAGGGCCGCTGGTTCGACCCGCAGAGCCTGATGCTGCGTGAGCCATTGATGCGGTGGATTGGCTCGGCTGTCACCGGCGAAGTCACCGTCCGCCTGCGGCGCGGCGACGACTACTCGATCCTCAACACGGTGTCGGACAACCTCACCTACGAGCCTGACCGCTTGTCGATGGAACGCGTGGAAGACCAACCGTTCGGCCCACTCGACCGCATTGGTCAGCTCACGATGCGCAACCTCGACATCACCGACACTCGCAACAAGCTCGACCTGTACCAAGGCATCGGCACCCTCGAGTCCGGCGACATCACCAAAGCCCTCGACAGCTAACGGTCAGTCTGTGCCAGGCACAGAGTGACCGAGGGCGGCGACGATGCCGGCGACGAGGCGGGCTCGTTCAGGCATGGTTGCGACGATGACGTGTTCGGTGTCGGCGTGGGCCCCACCGCCGACTGCGCCCAGACCGTCGAGCGTGGCGACGCCGATGGCGGCCGTGAAGTTGCCGTCGCTGCCCCCACCGACGGCGAAGCCTTCGATGCCGGGCGACACTTGTTGCGCGACCGGGAAGAGCGTGGCCGACGCAGATTCGGGCATGGGCGGACGGTTGATCTGTCCGAGTACCTCGACCTTGGCGCCCTCGACGTGAGCCGTGAGCGCGGCCATCGCTGCTTCGACTCTGACCCGTTCGTCAGCAGACTCGACGCGAGCGTCGACCTTGATGCGTCCCTCGGCGGGCACGACGTTGTCGGTCGTTCCGACGTTGGCGACCGTTGGCGTCACGGTGGTTCCTGCTACGGCGTCGCCGATCTGATTGATCGCCAACACTTGGTGCGATGCCTCAACGAGTGCGTTGATGCCGGCCTCGGGCTCGAGCCCGGCATGGCTGGCACGGCCCGTGATGATGACCTCGAAGGTTCCGCAGCCCTTGCGACCGGTCTTGAGTGCGCCGTCGACAGCGGACGGTTCGAGCACCAGCACGTTGCCGCAGGCCCGCGCCCGTTCTTCGACCAACGCACGCGAATGGAGCGAACCGACCTCTTCGTCGGCGCTGAACAACAACTCGACGTGTGAGGTGTCGTCGAGCGCAGCGAGCCCGTGGAGCGCTTGGACGATGCCGGCCAGCATGTCGAAGCAGCCCGGACCGGTCATCACGCCATCCGCCACGGCGAATGGCAGCCGGTCGAGCGTGCCCATGGGGAACACGGTGTCGTGGTGCCCGAGCAGGAGCACCGTCGGGTCGCCCCCACCCATCCAATGCACGTGCGGACCAGCGCTCGACTGAACCAGTTCGCATTTCCCGCCGAGATGACGTTCGATCATCGCGACGAGGATCTCCGCTGACTTCTGCAGCTGCGGCAAGTCGTAGGACGGCGATTCGATCTCGACCAACGTCTTGACGTCGGCGATCATTGCGTCCAAGTCGTACTCAGCCATGCCCCGATCGTACGGGATCACACTTGGGGTCTGACCCCAAGTGTGATGTCAGATCGCGAAGCCGCCGAGCTTGACTTCGAGGTACTCCGCGATGCCTTCGTGGCCGCCCTCACGACCGAGACCCGAGTCGCCCATGCCGCCGAAGGGGGCCGCCGCGGATGTGGGGTTGACGTCGTTGACGCCGATGATGCCGAACCGCAGGCTCTCGAACGTGCGCATCGCCGTCGACAGATTCTGGGTGTAGAGGTATGCCGCGAGGCCGTAGTTGGTGTCGTTCGCCATCGCGACCACTTCGTCGACGTCGCTGTAGGTGATCACCGGGGCAACCGGCCCGAACGTCTCCTCGCGCCGGATCAACATCTCGTCGGTCACGCCCGTCACCAGCGTCGGCGCGTAGAAATGCCCCGCACCGAATGCTTCACCAGTCAGCCGCTCGCCGCCGACGGGTATCTCGGCGCCTTTCGATCGAGCGTCGTCGACCTGGTTCGCCACCTTCGCAACCGCTGCTTCGTTGACAAGCGGGCCGACCCCGACACCTTCGTCCATACCGTTGCCGGCCTTCACCCGGCCAACCCGCTGCACGAGGGTGTCGATGAACGCGTCGGCACCTGACTCGTGTATGTAGAGCCGGTTCGGGCTGATGCACGCCTGCCCCGAGTTGAGGAACTTCAGCGCAGCGGCACCCTTGGCGGCGTGCACCGGATCGGCGTCAGGGAACACGATGAATGGTGCGTGCCCACCGAGTTCGACGGACACCCGTTTGAGATTTCCTGCGGCCTTTCCGGCGAGCATCTTGCCGACGGCCGTCGAGCCGGTGAACGTCAGCTTGCGGACGCGTTCATCCGTACAGAAGACCTCCCCGATCGGCTTTGGGTCGAGCGCCGTGACCAGGTTGACCACACCAGGGGGCGCACCGGCGTCAGCGAAGATCTGGAAGATCGCCTGCGCGCACAACGGGGTTGCCTCGGCCGCCTTGAGCACC
>JAJCXU010000401.1 GCA_029263275.1 Ilumatobacter sp. | reverse complement strand
AGGGAGCATCTCGCTCTTCGACACCGAGACAGGCATCCTCGTCGCCGGTGACGCGATCAACGGTGACAACGGGTCACTGACCGGTGCAAACCCGCGCTTCTCCGATCATCTCGGCATGGCTGCTGAGTCGATCGCCAAGCTCGCCGCGCTCCAACCGCGGGTCGCAGGGGTCGGTCACGGTGGAGCGCCGATCGACTCCGACGTGACAGCACAGCTCGAAGCGCTGGCCGGGGCGTAGGCGAACTTCGTCACCAGAGTTACGAAAGGGGCCTGACCCCATTCGTAACTCTGCGGCGGGTGCGTTTGGCCGATCGACCGGCAACTAGCTTTCGGGCATGTTGAGCCGCGCAGCGCTGCTGTATGACCAAGGACAAGACTGGGTCGTCGAACAGATCGAGGTCGACCCGCCGAAGGCAAACGAAGTGCTCGTGCAGTGGAAGGCCGCAGGCCTCTGCCACAGCGACGAACACATCGTCACGGGCGACATGGTGCCGCCTCGCGAGGCCTGGGAAACGATGGGCATCGAGGATCTGTTCCCGATGATCGGCGGCCACGAAGGTGCTGGCGTCATCGTCGAGATCGGACCTGGTGTGCAGAACGTCGAAGTCGGCGACCATGTGTCGGCGTCGTTCGTTCCGTCATGCGGACGCTGCCGCTACTGCTCGACCGGTCGCCAGAATCTGTGCGACTCCAGCGGGGGCACCTTCATCAAGGGAATGATCACCGATGGCACGAGCCGTCACCGTCTCGTCAGCGGTCCGAAGGCGGGCACGGAACTCAATCTGTTCGCCAAGCTCGGCACGTTCTCCGAGTACACGTGTGTCGCCGCCGACTCGGTGATCAAGGTCGAGCAGGACCTGCCGCTCGAAGCTGTCGCTCTGGTTTCGTGCGGCGTCGCCACTGGCTGGGGCTCGGCGACCAACCGGGCCAACGTGCAACCTGGCGACACGGTCGTGGTGGTCGGCATCGGGGGCATCGGCATGAACGCGGTACAGGGTGCGGCGATGGCCGGCGCCCGGCACGTGATCGCGGTCGACCCCGTCGAGTTCAAGCGCGAGAAGGCGATGGAATTCGGCGCCACGCACACGTTCTCATCGATGGAAGAAGCCTTCCCGCAGGTCAACGAGCTGTCGTGGGGGATGATGGCCGACAAGGTGATCATGACCCCTGGCGTGTTGTACGGCGAGATGATGGACCTCGGCACGAAGTTGGCCGGCAAGGGCGGCACGATCGTGGTCACGGGCATCGCCCCGATGGATCAGGGCACGTCGTCGGTCAACCTGTTCGAGTTGGCGATGTGGAACAAGGAGATCAAGGGAACGATCTTCGGATCGCTCAACCCGCGAGCCGACATTCCGAAGCTGCTGGGCATGTACCGCGAAGGGCAGCTCAAGCTCGACGAACTGATCACCAAGACGTATGTGCTCGACGAGATCAACGAGGGCTACCGGGCAATGCGCGACGGCGAGAACATCCGCGGGGTGATCACCTATGTCTGAGACCTCAGCACCCACCACCGCCGCCGAGTTGCGCGCATTGCTCGACCGGTTACGTGCCGGTGTTGTCGGCCGCGTGCGCGAGATCGAACTCGTCATCGCGGCGATTCATGCCGACCGCCACATTCTGATCGAAGGTCCGCCCGGCACCGGCAAGTCGACGTTGCTGCGCGGAGTAGCGCGCGAGATGGACATCGGTTTCGAGTTCGTCGAAGGCAATGCCGAACTGACGCCGGCGCGTCTGGTCGGTCACTTCGACCCGGCCAGGGTCTTGAGCGAGGGATACGACCCCGATGTGTTCGTTGCGGGGCCACTTGCCGCGGCGCTGCAGGACGGATCACTGCTGTACATCGAAGAACTCAACCGAGTCCCCGAAGAGACGCTCAACGTGTTGATCACTGTGATGAGCGAACGCGAACTCAACGTGCCGCGCTATGGGCGGATCGAGGCCGCACCGGGCTTCCGCTTGGTCTCGGCAATGAACCCGTTCGACGCAGTCGGCACCGCGCGCATCTCGAGTGCGGTGTACGACCGGGTGTGCCGGATCTCCGTCGACTACCAGTCGGTCGCCGACGAAGCCATGATTCTCCGCAAGGAGACGACCACCGCAACGCCAGGCCAGTTGAACGACGTCGATGCTGCGTGGCGCGACGGGGTCGTAGCGCTGGTTCGAGCGACTCGCGAACATCCTGCTCTGCGGATCGGCTCGTCTGTGCGTGGCGCCATCGACATGGTCATGGTCGCCAACTCGCTGTCGGCGATCCGCGACACCGAGCCGCACGCTCCGAGTGTGTCGCTCGATGCCGCGCTCGTTGCGCTGTCAGGGCGAGTGCGGCTCCGCGAGGGCACGAGTCGAACCGCCGAAGACATCATCCGCGAACTCTGGGAGACCGAGTTCGGTCGTTCCCAGGCCGAAGGAGATGACGGCGAGGGAAAAGCTGGCGCCCCGACTGGGGGCACGACCTCCAGCTGAAGTCGCCGCCGCCCGGCGTCAAGGAAGGCGACGAGGCAGACGAGGCGGTCAGCGAGGCGCGGAAGAAGTCGACCTCGCGTCGCGAGCTCGAACGCAACGATCGGTTCGAGGAGATCTCGCCCGAGGTCGGCGAACTCGACGAGCAAGCGATCGAGCGGGCGATGGAAGACGACCCCGACGAGACGATGGCGTTGCTGGCCGACCTGACAGGTGCCACAGATCAGGTACTACGCGACCTCGCGCGAAGGCTGGCGGGCAGGCTCTTCCTCGACCTCGCCAAGCGTGGCCCAACCCGCCCCCGAGGTGTCGGCCGCCAGGAGACTCAGCGCTACCGACCCGACGGCGGTGACATCGATCTCGACGCGAGCATCGACGCGCTCGTGTCGGCCCGCAGCGAAGAGCGAGCGGTCGACCCGGACGACCTGCGAGTGCGATCGTGGACCACACCAGACACTGCGATCTGCTTGCTCGTCGACCGGAGCGGCTCGATGGGTGGCGAACCGCTCGCCACGTCAGCCGTTGCGGCCGCGTCGATTGCCTGGCGTTCGCCCGACGACTACTCGGTGCTGTCGTTCGGCAAGGAGGTCATCGCTGCGAAGTCGCAAGACGCCCACAAGTCGAACGAGGGTGTGGTCGATGCGGTGTTGGCGCTGCGCGGCTTCGGCACGACCGACGTGGCAGGTGCGCTCGCCGCTGCTCGCGAGCAACTCGCCCGATCGCGAGCGGCGCGCAAGATCACGATCCTGCTCTCGGACTGTCGGGCCACGGCCCACGGTTCTGGCGATGCCGAGTCCGCTGTTGGTGTGGCGGTGGCGGCGCGGCAGGTCGAAGAGCTGCTGATCATCGCTCCGGCGGACGATGACGAGGTCGCTCAGGAACTCGCGGTCGCAACGGGCAGTCGGATCACCACGGTGACGGGCCCATCAGACGCCGCCGCCGCACTCGCACGAGTCCTCGACACCTGAGTCGCAGCCGCGCCCATTCACGTTTGCACCCGGTCCGGACGTG
>JAJCXU010000400.1 GCA_029263275.1 Ilumatobacter sp. | reverse complement strand
AGATCGAATGGCCGATCATGAATGCCGTTGCCACATGGAGGACGCGTCGGAGGCCGTGCCAGAACCCTGGGGTGGACTTCCACCGGCCAGCGGTCGCCACCAGTGGAGCTGGCAACAGCAACGTGAGCAGGAACAGCAGGTGGTCAGCGCCGTCGAGCACGTGTTCGAATCCGTAGTGGAGGGTTGCGCCGAACGATGTGCTGTCGAGCGAGCCGTCTTCCTGCAACGACAGCGTCAGCTCGTCGGTTCCGGCGTCAATGAAGCCAGCGATCCGGGCGGAGCCGTCGGGTTCGATGACCGTCACGACGATCTTGTGGTCATCATCGTGCTCGATGATGGCCGTGCTGCTGATGACCAGCCCACTCGTTTCCGCCTCGGTCAGCGCCTCACCAGTGATCGCGACACGTACGTAGTCGCGACCATCGCTCTTGATGATCCTGATCTGGCCGACCGTCAGTGGTGAGTCGACGCCGTCTGCCTCGCTGATGTGGAGGTGCTCAGCCAGGTAGTCGACGATCAGATCTCGTTGCAGTGACAGACCGAAGGTGTCAGTGGCGATGTCGACGCCGAGCGCCCCGGCCAGATCGTCGACCGGCAAGTCGACCTCGACATCGAGACCAGCCTCATTCACACTGATCTCGATTGCCGTGACGTTGGCTTCATGTGCCGCCACGGTCCCCGCCATCCCGAGTACGACCGCTGCCGAACTCGCGATGACGAGCATCGTTTTCACCAACCACTTCATCACTCAGTCTCCGAGATCGACCCTGGTTCCAGTCAGCAGCGCTCAGCCGTTGGCCGGGGGCTGGCCTTGTCCGGGAGGCGGGCCTTGTCCGGGAGGCGGACCATCGACAGCACCTGGCTGCGAAGCGTCATCGCCAGCCGGGCGGGCGCCTCCGGGAGGCTCTTCGGTGAACTCGCCATTGAGGCAGCGGCTGACATAGGGGAACTCGTCGGTGATCACGTAGGCATACTCACCATCGATCTCGATGCCGTTGCATTCGTCGAGGTCACCTGTGGCGTCGCTCCACACCCAGTCGGCGGTGTACGTGCCGTCAGGAGTCGTGCCTTCGATCTCGACGTCCACGCTCTTGAGGGCGCTGGAGCCGACGCAGCCGGTACCCGAACGGGTGTTGGTCGCCAGCGAATAGCCGGACGAATACGCCCCGGACTTCGAGTAGTACATCAGGTAGCCGTCGGCGGCGAAGCCAACGTGGACCAGGTCGTCGTCAGTCGAGTAGGCGTCTGCCAGCAGTTCGGAGATGCCGTGGTAGTGGTAGGCGCCAGTCGGCTGCACATGGGCATTGTTGAAGTCGAGGCCCAGGTCGTAGATGTCTTGCAGCGCCTCGACTCGCAGCGTGCCGCCGGATTCGCACGTCACCGTCTCGGCGGTGGCCGGCTCGAACTTCACGCCGTTCACCGCAACGCCCGGCGTCCTTGCTTCAATGGCCGCGCCCACGAAGGTGGGTTCGGCGGGGAAGTCATAGGAGTTGTTCTGCTCCGAGATCGTGTTCGGGTTGCCGGCGTTCGGGAAGTCACCCGTCTCATGGTCGGGCAGCGCGTTCGTCACGATCGTGCGGGTGTCGCCATCGACGGTCACCGTGGTCATCGTGCCGAACTCTTCGTCCGCCAGTGAGTAGGAGTCGAGGTAGTCGCTTGATGCGACGGAGACGTCATCATCGCTCGGCGCGGCGGTCGTCTCAGCCGTCTCCTCGGCTGGAGCGTCGGTCGTGGCGCTGTCCGCCTCGGTCGACTCAGTCGCCTCCTCCGCTGGTGCGGCGGTGGTCTCGGCGGCTTCCGCTTCGGTGCCGGCGACCGTCGAGTCGGTGTCGGAGGAGTCCGAATCACTGGATCCACACGCTGCGAAGAGCAGTGTGGCAGCGAGCGGAAGGGCCAATACGGATCGGGTGCGGTGGTTCGTCGGTTTCATGGATTCCAGCGTGCGGCTGGTTCCTGTGACGACCCTGTGTGATTCAACAATCTTTGTTAAAGATGCCCGCCCGTGACGGAGAACTCAGCCGAAGATCGGCGTGGCGTCGAGGTAGCCGACCTCGAGCAGCTCGGTCGAGGGCACCACTCGTGCGAGTTCGTCACGAATCGGGGCAACGTTGGTGGCGACCGAAAACCCGGGCAACCAATCGTCGTGGTGACTCAGGATGACTTTGCGCGGGCGCAACATGTCGGCCTGACGGGCGACGAATTGAGCGAGTGAACCTTGGATCGGTTCGCCGTCGATGTTTCCCCGCCCGGCGGCAGCCAGGATGGCCACGTCCGGTCGCAAGTCGCGCAGCACACCCGACCAGTGACCCGAAGTGTCTTGGAACAGGAGCCGGCCGTCCGGCAGGTCGAACAGGAACACCAGCGCACCTCCGTCGCCACGTTCGCTATGGCCAACCATTCCGTGCATCATGTGTTCGATCGCAGGCGGTGCGAGTTCGGCACCGAGGTACTCCGCGAGTTTCGCCATCCGCTCCTGCTGTTGCTGATGGGTCACACCCAAGTCACCGACGCACACTTCGTCGGCCTGCCCCGCCTGCTCGTGCGACCAAACGCAGCTGTGCTGGCTCGGGAACACCGACACGCATGCCGTCCCGTC
>JAJCXU010000399.1 GCA_029263275.1 Ilumatobacter sp. | reverse complement strand
CCCGGTCACCGTCATCTCGACGATGTCGAAGGCGGCGTGACCGCGTGGCAGAGCGCGGGGCTCCCCCTGGTCACCGAGTGACATCCGCTGCATGACCGAACGCTCGACCGGGTGGGCGTTCGTAGCTGCCCAAGCTGCGCTGATCATCGGACTCGCGCTCGTCCCGTCGGCCGATCACTACCCCACCCCGGGTTGGCTCGACGCGTCAGCGAACGCCATGTTCTGGCTCGGGGTGGTCCTGGCGATCGTCGCAGGCGCGTTCCTCGGCCGCTCGCTCACCGCCACTCCGGTGCCGACCGCAGCGGCGACGCTCAGAACCACTGGCCCCTACCAGTGGGTTCGGCACCCGATCTACACCGGCGTGGTCCTCATCGTCGTCGCCATGGCAGCGCGGTCCGGCAATGTGATCGGACTCCTGCTCGGTGCGCTGACCATGGCATTCTTCCATCGGAAGGCCGCGTGGGAAGAAGAACGACTCAACGAACGATTCGACGGTTATGCGGACTATGCGGCCAGCACGCCGCGCTTCGTCCCACGACCCTGGTGATCAGGACGGCAGCGCCATCGCTTCCTGCCACGCGGTGTAGCCGCCGATGATGTCCGACACGTCCTCGAACCCCGCCTGCCGCAGCACGCTGGCTGCCACTGACGACCGATACCCGCCAGCGCAATAGACAACCGTCGGAGCTGCCGGATCGAGCTCGGCGAGACGTGCAGGGAGTTGCCCCACCGGAATCGTCACCGCATCGGCGATGATCCCCTGCTCGACCTCACCCGGGTTGCGGATGTCGACGAGTTGCAGCCCGTCGATGTCCGGACGTTGCTCGTCGAACTCGGCCGCGGTCAACCGTGAGGCGCGCTCCACCCGATCGGGGTGCCGAGTCATGACGTGGAGCGGGTGCTCGAGAAAGCCTGCGACGCGATCGAAGCCGATACGAGCAAGACGGTTCTTCGCCTCGATTTCGAAGCCGTCGCTGACGACGAGCACGATGTCGACATCACTCGGGATCACCGAGCCAGCGAATTCGGCGTACCGACCGTTGAGCCCGACGTTGATCGACCCAGCGAGATGCCCCCAGGCAAAGTCTTCGGGGTCGCGCCCGTCGACGATCATCGCTCCGTCGGCAACCAGTTGATCGAACCCGTCAAGGTCGAGCAACGTCGGCGACGCGGTCTCGTCGAGCAGGTCCCGATCCTTCCGGTTGAGGATGGCGTCGTAGACGAAGTAGCTCGGTGCGGGCGGCTGGCCTTCGGTGACGAGATCGAAGAAGGCTTGCTTGCCGTCGGCCAGCAGTGCGTAGTTGGTCGCTCGCTGGACGCCAATCGTCGACCACGTATCGGTCGACAGGTTCTTGCCACAGGCGCTGCCAGCGCCGTGAGCCGGGTACACCTTGGTGGAATCGGGCAGCGTGAGCAGCTTGTCGTGCAGGCTGTCGTACAACTGGTCGGCGAGTTCCTCGCGGCTGAAGCCAATCGACGACAGCAGGTCCGGGCGGCCGACATCGCCGATGAACAGCGTGTCACCGGTGAGCACGCTGTGCGGCTCAGGATCGTCGGCGTGTTCCCACACGACGACACTGATCGACTCCGGGGTATGGCCGGGCGTGTGTCGAATCTCGAGAACGACGTCGCCGAGTTCGATGCGCTCGCCATCGGCGAGCTTGCGCGACGGGAACTCGGTCTCGGCAATCGACGAGAAGCCGATCTCCGCGCCGGTTGCTGCCGCGAGTTCGAGGTGGCCCGACAAGAAGTCGGCGTGGAAATGGGTCTCGATGATCAGCTCGATCGTGAGACCAGCTTCGGCCGCATCGCGGACGTATTCATCAGTGTCGCGGCGTGGGTCGACGACCACCGCCCGTCCGGATGTTTCGTCACCGATCATGTACGACGCCTGAGAGAGGCAATCGAGGTAGTACTGCGTGAACTTCATCGTTGGGCTCCTTCCGTGAGCGCCAGTATTCCACCTGAGAGATTGATGACGTCGACGAAGCCGACTCTGGCGAGATAATCGGCTGCCTGCGCGCTGCGACCGCCACTCCGACACAGGATCACCGTCCGTTGACTCGGGTCGAGTTCGGACGTCCGGTTGACGAGTTGGTCGAGCGGGATGTTGCGCGCCGCTGCGACGCCGTGTTCGGCGACCTCAACTGGCTGACGAACGTCGATGAACTGCGTATCGGCGTCCACGACAGATGTGTAGTCGTTGGCTGGATGGTTGCGGTACGCCGGCATCATGACGCCGCTCGCATGCTTGTGGCTTGGTCAATGGTGTTGGTCATGTGACTGTCTCCTTGTTGAACGTTTCGAATGGGATGAGATGGAATGGGCGGGCGCACATCACGCCGCGAGGACCGTCGAGGCGGCCGTGTAGACGGCCACGGCGCCGAGCATCAGCGCGAAGCTCCGAGTGAGGCGATCAGCATCGACATCAGCCGTGACTCGGGCACCAACGACGACGCCGATCGTGACGGTCGCGAGGAATGGCAGCACCACGGCCCAGTCGAATCCGAGGTCGCCGCTGCGCATCGCGAGCGCCATCGCCGCGTTGATCACGATGACGACGAGTGAAGTGCCGATCG
>JAJCXU010000398.1 GCA_029263275.1 Ilumatobacter sp. | reverse complement strand
GCAGCTCATCGACGATCGCCACTCGCCATCCTGCCGAAGCGCACTTGTTGGCTGCGGCGTTGCCGGCCATGCCGGCGCCGATCACGATCAGGTCGTAGTTGTTCTCGTCATTGCTCATTGAGGGTTGTTCCTTGTTGCTTTCTGCTGGCGGTTCGTTGTGGGTGTTCAGGAGACTGGTGTGGGTTGGGCGATGCTCTTGAGGGTGCGGTGGACGTCGGCGAGGCAGCAATTGCCGCTCGGGTTCAAGTGCTCGCAGGCACATTCGCTGTTGGCGACTGCGGCTTTGATGGAGGCTTTGATTTCGCTGACACCGTTGTTCGCTGCGAGGTCTTCGCCGAGTGCGTCAGCGGTGTGGGCGAAACAGAAACACACTGGCGTTGCCTTGTCGGTGGCCTTGAGGCCGACCTGGGTGCTCACCGAGTCGGTCTCGACCGTGTCTGCGCCGAGGTGAAAGATGACCTCGCATGGCTCGTTTGCGCAATGCTGCCAGTCGCCGTCGACGGCGCCGGGGCGGTGCGGGCGCACGGGTGCGGTGCCGACGATCGGGCCGACCTGGCCACATTTCGGGCATGGTTGGGCATCGGTGTCGGACGTGCTGCAGCAACTGCTCATCGTGTTTCCTCTTCGTTCGGGTAGGTGTAGCTGGGCGAGATGACGACGTCGTGCCGGGGCGCCGACTCGTTGTCGGCTGGTCGCGGTGCTGGACAACTGTCGCTGTTTCGGCGCCACCGGACGACGCCGATCACAACGACGACAGCAGCGAGGGCAACGACGGGCCAGCTCCCGAGCCCGATGCCCGCGACTGCTCCGAGAACACCGGCCGAGGCGAGCAGTGGCAGCCCGCAGCACACCCCCACCATGGCCGCGCCCGCCGCGAGCGGGGCGACTGCTGACGTCTTCTGATTGCTCACAAGTTCGACCGTAGACCTTCTTCCGCAGGAGAAGGTCAAGGGGTATTGTCGAACCATGTTGATCGGACAACTCGCCGACGCGCTCGAGATACCGACGAGGACCATTCGGTTCTACGAACGCAAAGGGCTGCTCCCCGAACCACAACGGGCCGACAACGGATACCGCGTCTACGACGACGCCACCCTCGCCCGACTGCGATTCATCCGCACCGCCCAAGCGGCTGGACTCACGCTCGCCGAGATCGCAAGCATCATCCACGTCCGCGACGACGGCACCGCCCCCTGCAGCCACGTCGACTCACTCCTCGAAACCAAACTCGCCGAGGTCCGCGACCGACGACGACAACTGGCCGCACTCGAATCCGAACTTGCCCAACTCCTCGATCGCAGCCGACAACTCGACCCGGCAGACTGCACCGCTGGCGAGATCTGCCACATCTTCTCGCCGAGTGATCACACCTGATCGCGCCGCCGGGTTGCGAGCAACTTCGGTCAGCGCGGCGCGTACATGATCACCGCGACCCCGACGAGGCAGACCCCCGCTCCGACGAGGTCGAATCGGTCAGGCCTGAATCCGTCCACGACGGCTCCCCACGCGAGAGAACCGGCAACGAAGATGCCACCGTAGGCGGCGAGGATCCGACCGAAGTTCGCGTCGGGTTGCAGAGTCGCAACGAAGCCATATGCCGCCAGCGCGGCGATGCCAGCACCGACCCACGCGACGCCTCGATGCTCGCGCACGCCCTGCCAGATCAACCAGGCTCCACCGATCTCAGCAAACGCAGCGAGAACGAACAACAGAATCGATCGCAACGTCGAAGGCATCAACTCACCATAGGAGTCTGAACCCGACTCGGTCCGATGAGGTTCGGCGCCGGCCGCTCTGCCGGTTGGACAACTGTGCGCAATCGGAAACGAACCCTCGCCTGTGTGCTTTGCGTCGCAATCGACTCAGGACAGGCTGACGATGAGTGCGACGAGGGCGATCACAACGGCAACGGCGTTCATGGCGAGCATCGTGCGGGTGTAGCGCTTGATCGCATCCGTCATTCGCTCGACGGCCTTCGTCGACGCCAGCGTCTCGACCATCATCGCCGCGGCTGCGCGTTCGTGAAGTTCGTTGGTCAGGTAGCCGACACCGAGGCTGACGTTCTTGTGGAGCCTGTCGTGCTCGGCGATCAGCTCCGCGTCGGTCATCGCCTTCAGGTCGTTCCACGTCTTCGCCATCATTCGAGGAAGCGTAGACAGGCGACCCAAGGCGAGGCTCGCCCAGTGGTGAGATGGGACAGTGCGCTTTCGTCGCTCTTGCAGTGCGGTTGAGGGAACCGCAGTGGTTGCTCATGCGTCCGATGCGTGACCGGAAACTCAGCCGCGTCGTTCTTATTCAGTCATCTCATGGGTTCGCGGGTGTGTTTCGTACATGCGTGTGATCACGACGACGCCTGAGATGGCGGTGAGGGCGGCGACGGCGTAGATGGCGGCTTGGATGGAGATGAGGTCGGCGAGGAGTCCAGCGAGGAGGGCGCCGACGGCGAAGCCGGCGTCTCGCCACAGCCGGTAGATGCCGACTGATCGGGCGCGCCAGGTGGGGTGGGCGACGTCACCGATGGTGGCGAGCAGTGTCGGATAGACCATTGCAGTTCCCGCGCCGAGCACGGCTGCCCCGAGTGCCCACGGCCAGAAGCTGCTCATCGCGGCCATCCAGGCAATGGCGACGGCTTGGGTGAGCATGCCGGCGACGATGAGGGGTTTGCGGCCGATGCGATCGGACAGTGCGCCGGTGTAGAGCTGGCCGAGCCCCCAGATGCCGGGGTAGATGGCTGCGAGGATGCCGATGCGGCCGATGGAGAGTCCGGAGGCGGCGAAGAAGATCGGGAATAGTCCCCATGCGAGGCCGTCGTTGAGGTTGTTGACGAGTCCGGCTTGTGATGCAGCGGAGAGGGATTTCTCGCGGAAGCTGGTGAGGGTGAAGATCTCGCGGTCGGTGAGCGCTTGGCGTGCGTCGTCGTTCGTTGCGGTGTGGTTGGCGGCTTCGTGGTGGACGTGGTGGTGGGTTTCTTTGACGAACAGAACGGACAGGCTGAGTCCGAGTCCGGCGTAGGCGAGGCCGAGGAAGAACGGTTCGGGGCGCAGGCCCCATTCGTTGGCGATCCAGCCGGTGGCGAGCGCGGTGACGGCTACCGCGCCGTATCCGGCGGCTTCGTTGAGGCCCATCGCGAGTCCGCGTTTGTCGGGGCCGGCGAGGTCGATCTTCATGATGACGGTGGTCGACCAGGTGAGTCCTTGGTTGATACCGAGGAGCACGTTGGCGAAGATCACCCAGCCCCATGTCGGCGCCCACATCAACAACAGCGGGACGGGGATGCCGATGATCCAGCCGGCGACGAGGACGGGTTTGCGGCCGTAACGGTCCGAGAGGGTGCCGGCGAAGAAGTTGGTCGCGGCTTTGACGATGCCGAAGGCGGCGATGAAGGTGAGCGTCGCAGTGAATGCGGTGAGCCCGAAGACGTCGGTGGCGAGCAACGGCAAGACGGTGCGTTCCTGGCCGATCATCCCGCCGACGAGCGCGTTGACGCCGACGAGCAGAGAGAATTGGGCGAGGTTCTCGCGCAACCCCAAACGGATGACGTTCGGTGTCGCGTCCGTGTCGGTCACGCGCCGACCTCGAGATCAAGACCTGTTGCATCGCTCCAGGTGTCGGGCCCGCCATCGAACACCGAGACCTCGAGGTGACTGTCGCCCGTCGCTGTGAGGATGCTGGCAGCGGTCATCGCCCGTTCGCCGTGGCCGCACATCACCGTGACCGGCCCGGTCCGCGGCGACATATCGGCAACGGCACCGAGTTCGACATTGTCCGCGGCCGGAACGTGTCCGGTGACGTATTCGCTTCGTTGACGCACGTCGACCACGGTCGCTGCCATGTCGCGCGCATCGACCACGCCGAACGTCGCGACCGGTCGGCCAGCGCCGGTCCAGGCGTCGATGCCGCCGTCGAGTTCGCCGAGCTGGTTCTCTTGGCCGACATCGAGACATTGGCGCACCACGTCGTCGCGATCCTGGTCGTCGCTGAGGACGAAGATCAGTGGGCGGCCCGGGTCGATCAGCCAGCCGATCCAGCTCGCGAACACTGGGCGCAGGGTGTTGGCCAACGATCCCGGAATGTGACCTGCTCCGAAATCGGCCATCGGTCGTGCGTCGATCACCAGCGCCCCGCTTGCGACGTGTTCGGCAACCGTGTCGGCGCTCAACGGGTCCAGTGTTGGTACCGCGTCGAACACGGTGGGGCCGCGGCGATTCAGTTCCGGCAGACGCAGAAAGTACGACGGGAACGTGCCGAACCCGCCGAGCAGCCGATCGACGAACTCATCCTCGCTGTCGATCGACAGCAATGGGTTCGTTGCCCGCTCGCGACCCAAGGTCGTGGTCCGCTCCGTCGAGCCGGGCGCCGAGCAGAACGAACCGGCACCATGGGTCGGATACACGGCGAGGTCATCGGGCAACTCCTCGAAGCGGTGCAACGAATGGAACATCTGGTGCGCCAAGGGTTCGGCCAAGTCGGGTCCGGCGAGGTCGGTGCGCCCAACCGCGCCGACCATCAGCGAGCCACCGGAGAACAACCCGATCAACTCACCGTCACACTCCAGCAGGTACGAGTGGTGGTCCGGGGTGTGGCCCGGTGTCGCAACAGGAATGAGCCAGCATCCTTTTCCGAGGTCGACGCGTTGTCCGTCGGTCACTGCTTCGTGCGGGCTGTCGAGCTGCGACGCCGCCGGTGCCACGAAGGTCGTACCGAGCCGTGCGGTCAGGCCCGGGCTGCCGGTCACGTAGTCGGCATGGGAATGAGTGTCGGCCGTCCACGCCAACCGAAGCCCGTCTCGTTGGGCCAACGTCTCGTGGGCTGTCGGGAAGCGTGGCGGATCGATCACCGCCGCCGAGCCATCACCGAGATCGATCAGATACGACGAGTGACCAAGACCCTCATCAACGAAATCCACAATCCGAACCATCACGACTCCTCAAACAATGTCTTGAATAGATCACTTCACTATAGTCATAGCTCAAAGAAACGTTTGAGGAGATTGTGTATGGGAGACCGCAGAGCCAAAGACGCGCTGTTCGATGGATTCGCCGACGTCGCCAAATCACTCGGCAACGGGCGACGGGTCGAACTCGTCGACGTCCTGGCACAAGGTGAG
>JAJCXU010000397.1 GCA_029263275.1 Ilumatobacter sp. | reverse complement strand
TGCAACCGCTCGCCCGCCAAATCGCCACGAAGCTTGCGCGTCGGCGACAACGAGCCCAGTCCGGCCGTCTCGCAATGCAACAGACGGTTCGCAAGTCACTCTCAACCGGGGGCGTCCCGTTCGACCTTGTGACGAAGCGACCAAAGCCGCACCACCCCGAGCTGTACGTACTGTGCGACATCAGCGGCTCGGTGGCAGAGTTCTCGCTGTTCACGCTGACGCTGATGTCCGCGCTGGCTTCGGAGTTGACACGAACACGGTCGTTCGTTTTCGTCGACGCGGTGGACGAAATCACCGAACTACTGACGTCGACCGGGCATGCGATCGAGCCATGGCAAATCATGCGCAACACCAATGTGATCGGCCCGACGGGCCACAGCGACTACGGGCGAGTGCTTCAAGAGTTCTGGACATCAACAGGCGAATCCGATCTGACAACCAGATCGACCGTGATCATCACCGGCGACGGGCGCAGCAACTATCAACCAGCGGAAGCCGAGGCGCTCAAAAACATTGCGCAGCGCTGCCGGTCGGTGTTCTGGCTGAACCCGGAAACCCGCAGCGAGTGGGGAGCATTCGACTCCGACGTCGACACCTACGCGCCGCACTGCACGAAACAGTTCGAAGTGCGCGACCTTCACCAACTCGTACAATGCGTGCAGCACATCATCTGAACGACGAGCGTTGCTCGCAACCTGCCAGGTGAGTCGGTCATCCCGCAGGCGGTTTGCGGAGAGTCTCGGCGCTGCTGGCCGCCGGCGGCAAGAGCAACTTGTCGAAGGCCGCATCAAGATGAGCGAGTTCCGAAGTTGAGAGCCGCGCACCGACGACTCGTTCGATGTCGCGCGTATGCACAGCGGCCATCCGACGGCGAAGACGCCGGCCATCCGCTGTCAACTCCACAAGCACACTCCGTCGATCATGCTCGGCACGGGTTCGGTGAACGAGGCCTTCCTCAACGAGGCGGCCCACGATTCGATGGCACGAACTGTTGGCGACAAGCAGCTGCTCGGCGAGGTCGCCCATACGCATCGGCTTGCCATGGCGATGCATCTGATGCAGGGCGTCGTAGTCATCGAGCGAATGACCGCACGTACTGCGGAGACTGGCATCCATCGTTGTCGTTGCGATGCGATGAAACCGAACGAGTCGTTCCCAGGTGGACAAGGCGCTCGGTGTAGCCATCAGGGGACGATACTTGGATCCAGATCTTATTTCCATTCGGAAATATATTGTTGATTGCGTGGTTGTACCGAATATGACCAACACACCTTCGATCGACATCCGCCGGGCCAAAGACCGATTCCACACCCAGGCCGGCTGGCTCGACTCCAAGCACTCATTCAGCTTCGGCGGCCACTACTCACCCAAGAACACGCACCATGGCCAACTCTTGGTGCTGAACGATGATCGCGTCGCCGGTGGCACCGGCTTCGACACCCACCCCCACCGCGACATGGAAATCGTGACCTGGGTGCTCGACGGTGAACTCGAGCACAAGGACTCCCAAGGCAACCGCGGCCTCATCTACCCGGGTCTCGCCCAACGGATGAGCGCCGGGCGAGGGATCTCGCATTCCGAGAAGAACTGGAGCGCAACCGACGAAGTCCACTTCATTCAGATGTGGGTGCTGCCGGACACCGAGTCGATCAACCCCGGATACCAGCAACTCGACATCAACGACCAACTCGATGGCGGCGGCCTCGTCCCCATCGCGTCAGGCCAAGGTCACGACGCCGCCATCTCGATTCAACAGCGCAACGCCGTGCTCTGGGGCGCACGACTGCAACCCGGCGAGCGCGTTCACGTCCCTGAAGCAGCCTTCGGCCACGTCTTTGTCGCCAAGGGCAGCGTCACACTCGAATCCAAGGGCACGTTGGCAACGGGTGACGCCGCACGACTCGCGGGCAACACCGCAGTCGGACTCGTTGGCGGCAAGGGCGGCGCTGAAGTGCTCATCTGGACCACCGGGGCAATGCGATGACCAGCAACGACGAAAACGCGACGACACCGCTGGACCGAAGTGCCGAATGGGACGCACTGCGAGCGGCCTATCTGCAGCAACGCCCGGAACGGCCTGCGTCGACAGCGCGCGGCGTCCATCACGTCGCGCTGCTGTCCAGCGACGTCGAGCGAACAATTCGCTTCTATCAGGAGCTCCTCGAGTTCCCGTTGACCGAGTTGTTCGAGAACCGCGACTACAACGGATCCACGCACTTCTTCTTCGACATCGGGCTCGGCAACACGATTGCATTCTTCGACTTCCCTGGCCTCGACCTGACGGCGTACAGCGAGGTCTTGGGCGGGCTCCACCACTTGGCCATCTCCGTCGAACCCGATCAGTGGAGTCGGCTCAAGGCAAAACTCGACGATGCAGGCATCGAGTACACGCATGTCGACGAGACATCGATCTACTTCCGCGGCCCAGACGGCGAACGGCTCGAACTGATCGCCGACCCCCTCGGTGAGATGTACGGATCGTCAGTGATGTGATCAGATCAACCAAACGAAAGGCTCAGCCATGACCGAACAACACCCCACAGACCACTCGTGGCCCAATCTTCCTGTCGAGGAGTGGACCGACACGATCGAAGCGCTCCACCTCTGGACACAAGTGGCCGGCAAGATTCGCCTCGGCTACTCACCGTGGCTCAACCATTCGTGGGGCGTACCGCTCTACGTGTCGACACGCGGCCTGCGCACCTCGTTGATTCCGTACGCATCCGAAGCTGTCGAACTCGAATTCGACTTCATCGACAGCGCGCTCCGCATCGAGTCGACGACCGGGGCGGCACGAACCGTTCCGTTGCAGGCTCAGTCGGTCGCTCAGTTCTATGAGGCGGTCATCGAAGCGATGCGCGACATCGGCATGCCGGTGACCATCAATCCAATGCCGAGTGAACTCCCGAACGCGATTCGCTTCGACGCCGACACGGTGGCCCGTGACTACAACCCAGCACACGCGGCCGCACTCTGGCGTGCACTGCTTCAGAGCGACCGTGTCATGACCCGCTTCCGTGCCGGATACAAGGGCAAAGCCAGCCCCGTTCACTTTTTCTGGGGCAGCTTCGATCTCGCAACGACGCGCTTCTCGGGCCGCACAGCTCCACCCCACCCCGGGGGAATCCCGAATTTCGCCGACGACGTCGCCCAGGAGGCCTACTCACACGAGGTCACGAGCATCGGCTTCTGGCCCGGCAACCGCGAATCACCCGAGCCGATCTTCTACTCCTACGCCTACCCGACCCCCGACGGGTTTTCCGAGGCGAGCATCGAGCCCGCCGCCGCGTTCTGGCTCGATGCGCTCGGCGAGTTCGCACTCCCGTACTCGGCGGTACTGACCGCCGACGACCCGGACGAAGTGCTCAACTCCTTTTTCGAGACCACCCACGCAGCCGCCGCGGACCTCGCGCAGTGGGATCGAGTGGGCCTCGAGTGCGACCATCCCGACGGCCCGACATGGTGGCACGATCGGCGGCGCAATCGCCGATGAGCTCCGCGATCGAACTCCGGATCGACCCGCGCAACCGGCCGGTCGGTGCGGGACGCGTCCGGCGGCTCCTGCCGCACCGCACGAAACGCATGGTCGGACCGTTCGTGTTCACCGACCTCATCGGCCCCGAAGAGCTCGCCGCCGGCAGCAGCATAGATGTCGACGCCCATCCGCACATCGGACTGTCGACGGTCACGTATTTGTTCGACGGCCGCATGGTGCATCGCGACTCGACCGGCGCGGTGCAGACGATCGAACCCGGCGCCGTCAACTGGATGACCGCTGGCTCGGGCGTGACGCACACCGAGCGTTCACACCCAGCGGACCGGCCACAGGCGAGAAACATGTACGGCATCCAGACGTGGGTGGCGCTCCCCGACGACGCCGAGGATGCTGCACCCGCATTTCAACACGTCGCAGCAGGCGACGTGCCCACCGAAGTCATCGGGGAGTCTGTCCTCCGGCTCGCCGCTGGATCAGGGTGGGGGCTTGCCTCGCCGGTGCCAGGATCGTCACCACTGGTGCTCGCAGAGGTGAACCTTGCCGCGCACTCCCCCGTGCCCGTCGATGTCGACCACTCCGAGTTGGCCGTCATCGCCCTCGACGAGGGCATCACCATCGGCGACGACGAACTGACGGCCGGCCAGCTCGCGACGCTGAGCCTCGAAGGGGATCGGGTACTGCGCGGCCGCGGGCGAGTCGTCGTTCTCGGCGGCGAACCCGTCGGGCCACGCCACATCTGGTGGAACTTCGTGCACAGTGATCTCGACCGCATCGAACAAGCCAAGGCCGACTGGGCCGCCCAACGCTTTCCCATCACGCCCCACGACCACGCTCCGTTCGTTCCGCTGCCCACCAGCTCCTAGATTCACGTCCCGCATCCGGAAGGAAGGGAATTTAGACTGCACTGTCCGACGTGTCGGCAATGACCCAGGGCACTCGTCAGAGGTGGCGAGTGCCTGATCGAGATCGGTGATCGGGTCTTCCACGTCGTCGATGCAGGTCGAGTAGCGCACCAATCCCTCAGGGATACCGGCGGCCGCGCTTTCCTCGGCGCTGCATTCGACGTGGATGGTGGTCACGGGCGGGCCGACCACGGTTTCGACGCAGCCCAGGTTTACCGCCATGTGCGCATTTTTCGGCTGCGGCAGGAAATCTTGATCGTGTCGAGGCCACAGGCGACAGCGCACCCAAGATACTGAGGGTGGATTGTCCAACTGAAGGGTTGGCGGGCATGGCTGGCTCCTTGTCTGAATTGAATGAAAGGGGCAGTTGTCCAGCAATGGACACCGCCTGTCTTGCTTCAAGGCAGCGCTTCAAGAGCCTTTATCTTGAGGTTGGCGATGATACACGCGGTCAGTCCCGGCCATCGCACTGCTCAGTCTTCGGGACGGATGTCCGCAAGCCGAGCGAGCACGCTGTTGGAGACCTCAGCCACCACCGCGAGTTGGTCACGGGTGAGGAGATTGACGAACAACTCTCGCACCGCTTCGACGTGACTTGGGGCGGCCGCTTCGATTTCATCGCGGCCATGGCGCGTGACCACAACTGACCAGCCCCGCTGGTCCTCGGGGCATCGTTGCTTGACGACCAGGTCTCGCTTCACCATGCGCGTGATGTGGTGGGAGAGGCGGCTCTTCTCCCAGCCGAGCCGTTCGCCGAGTTCGAAGAGTCGCAACTCGTCACCTTCGCTCGCCGTCAACGCGACGAGGACCACGTAGTCCGGATACGACAGGCCGCTCTCGGCGCTGAGTCGCCGGGCGAGCTCACCATCGAGTCGTCGGTGCATTTCCTGCAGCGAGCGCCACGCCGTGTCCTCGTGGGCAGCCAACCACTTGTTGTCGTCCATACCTGCAACGTAGCTTCCTTTGTGGTTGACATGTCAACGAGTACTGATATAGTAGGTGACATGTCAACTACTACCACCACTTCAGCAACCGGCACATACAGCATCGATCCGACACACAGCCGAATCGGATTCGTCGCCCGGCACGCAATGGTCACCAAAGTTCGAGGCTCGTTCAACGACTTCGAAGGGACCGGCCGGTTCGATGCGGCTGATCCGACCAACTCAGAGATCTCTCTGGTCATCCAGGCCACCAGCATCGACACTCGAAACGCCGACCGCGACACCCATCTGCGCAGCAACGACTTCTTCGCCATGGAAGAGTTCCCGGAGATTTCGTTCACCTCGACCTCGGTCTCCGTGGCCGGCGACAACCAGTATGAAGTCACTGGCGATCTGACCATGAAGGGCATCACTCACCCGGTGACCATCGACTTCACCCACGAGGGCAATGCCGTGGACCCCTACGGCACCGAGCGGATTGGCCTCGAAGGAACCACCACCGTCAACCGCAAGGACTGGGGAATCTCGTTCAACGCCCCCCTCGAGACCGGCGGCGTACTGATCGGCGAGAAGGTGACGCTCGAGTTCGAGGTCTCCGCCGTCCGCAGCTGATCGAGCGTCCGCGATCAGGCGGGTCTGCACAGAAGTCGACCACTAACCGGCCGGTCAGCGGATCGGCTGGTCGGACCGACGACAGTAAATCGGAACGATTCGCGGCCACGTTCCAGTCACCGACTGCGAGCAGGCGACCGTCTCGGAGGTGCGGGCCGATCAGCGGGCTCCAGCCCCGACCGATTCCGAGCCCGTTGTGGACGGCTGGGAGATACACCGTGTAGCTGGAGTATCGATGGGCGATCTGCGGCGTGTCAGTGCCGAGGATTCTCCGCCAGTCGTCTTCGTGGGTCGGGCCGTCGAACCCCAAGAGGCGTTCGGTTCCGAGTCAGCGCAGTGCGCCGCTCGCCGGGCCGGGCGTCGTAGTGCGGGGAACAGACGACGACCACGGTCTCCGCAACGCTCGAGCAGCCGGGTGGTCCGTTCACCCCGCGGAAGCAACCGCGTTCCGCAGCCATCCAGCGGTCGACGGCGCGATCCGCCTTCGCCGCGCCGACCATGCCGGAAAGGTTCCTGAGAGCAAGTCTGATGGGCTCGAGTCTCTTCGGCCGTTGCTCCAGCCGGCGATCGACGCTGCGACGATCTCGCCGGCCTGGGCTCGCGATGCATGCGAATGCCCCGAGTGTCGAGATCCGAACAATGACCAGCATCTTGTTGATGCTTCGGATCTCCCGGGGTGGATGACGCTCGCCGTCAGCACGACCGACTCGCATCGGATCGTCGACCTGCGCCACGACGACGGCCGCACACACCAGTGCACGCTTCCCCAGCAGCAAGCGCAACATCGCGTTCCGACTCAGGCCACGCGGGGACGTGATCACCTCGACCGCATCCAACCGGGAGCGAGCAAAGATGGTCGAGTTCGCGTCGCGGCTCGCGACCATCGGACTCTCGCTCCTCGAAGGACTGGGGTCAGCACCGCGCACCGTGCTCGACGTCGCGAACACGGTCGGTTTCGTCCGTGAAACCAACTACGGCGACCTGTTCGATGTCATCGCCGAGGAAGCGCCCAACAATCTCGCATTCACGAGTGTCGGCTTGCCGCTCCACACTGACAACCCATACCGCGACCCGATGCCGACGGTGCAACTCCTGCACTGTCTGCACTCTGCAGAGTCCGGTGGGGTTCGATGTTCTTCGACGGATTTCTCGCTGCGGAACAACTCCGCCACACAGACCCCGACGCATTCGAACTGCTCACGACCGCGACGGTGAGGTTCGAGTTCCGCGACGCCGCCGCGTACCTCATGGCAGAGGTGCCGCTCATTCGCCTCGACCTGCGCCGCGCGGTCGACAGGATCACCGTGAACAATCGCAGCATGCGCCCGGTCGACATCGGCCCACGGACATCAGACTTCTATGACGCCTACGTGGCATTCACGGACCTCCTCGCACACCCCGAGAACGTCATCGAACTCAGCTTGACTGCGGGCGAGCTCATTGGTTTCGACAACCGTCGTGTGCTGCACGGCCGCTCGGGGTTCGCCAAGGGCGGAGCCCGCCACCTCCAGGGCTGCTACATCGACATCAATGCGATCAACTCGACCGCAAGCACGGCCTCAGGATTGCAACGCCAGGGCGGCTGAGCCCGAACCCGAGTTCCGGAAGCGGTCCCGGTAAGCGATGCCATGCTCAAGATGGCGACGACCTCGAGACCTGTCAAGGGCCTTCATGTGCAATCCCTCTTGACAGTCAGAATATTGGTCCTACCATTCGTACCATGTCTCAAGTCGTCCCGGATCTTCGCTTCTGCACCACCCAACTCGGCTACCGAGTCGGGGCTTCGAAGCGCGTGGTCGTGCGTATCGGCGACCCGACGGTTCGGTCGTTGACCGTCCACCTGAACACCTCCAACTACCACCATCGGCGGACCGGCCGGGAGCCCGAGGGGTGGGATGTGGATCGGTTCCCCTGGCCGTTCGACCTGCTCGATGGCGCGTTGATTCCGGGATCATCGAACTATGTGAGCGACCAGGTCGGCGGCACCTCTCTCACCACCTTCGAAGTCGTTGCGGTCGATTCCCGGTGGGGAACTTTTCTGTGTGGGACCCTCGATTTCGATCGTCCGGGCGTGTACGTGCTCGAGAGCGACCAGGGAGTGTCCCTGCCGTTCGAGATCAACGACTCCACGCACGACCGGTTGCAGCGCGGCTACCTCATTGCGACCCACTCGCAACGATCCGGTCTCGCCATTCCCGGCGTTCGCGATGCCGAGTTCGCCGACGACGCTCGCCGTGACAGCGACGGGCTCCAGCTGCAAGCCGCGGGCGGCTGGTACGACGCCGGCGATCACCGGAAGTGGACGAGCACCACCGTGCTCCATCTCCTCGCGCTGACCGCGCTGTGCCGAGCCCACGACGGACCATTCGCGGCCGACGCCCACGACGAGTTGGACTGGGGTTGTGAGTATTTCCAGCAGATTATCTCCGAGGCGGGCCAGGTGGTGGAGAACATCGGCGGTGGGAGCGTTCCGTCTGGCGTCACCATCGACGACTGGTGGTTCGACAACCACTCCGGAACGACCGCCGACGGCAGTGGCAGCAACGCGACGAACAACGTGCCGGGCACTGGGGGCGAGCGGTCAGCGAACACACTCGACAACCCGAACGTCCAGTTTCAATTCGTGCGCGCACTCGCATCTGCAGCGTCCGTCGGCAACCCCGTGCGCGCCGCCCGAAGCCGCGTTGCTGCCGAACGCGCCTGGTCATTCGGACGCCAGCGTGGACACGATCGACGAACACTGTTCGTTGCGGCCGAACTCGAAGCAGCCGCAGCACTGCGCCGACTTCCCGAGCCACCGGTTGACCTGACCGACGTCGAGGAGCTCACCGGTGAACTCCTGGCACGCCAGTCGACGACTGCAGGGCCGTTGTCCGGCTACTTCATGGACGACGCCGGACACACCGACGGGTATCGATCCATTGCGTTCTCTTGCGATCCACCGATGGCACTCCTCGACGCCATCGAGACCCTCGCACCCCACGACAGTGCAGCGGCGTTACGGGAGCAGTGTCTCGAAGCAATCACGCTGCACATCGACGAATACCTCCTGAGGTCGGCAACAGACAACGTGTTCGGACTCCCGCCGTATGGCGTCTGGACCGACCCACCGTTTCCGAACCGGCAGACGTTCACCGAATTCGCTCCTGGCCGATTTGTCCGCTACTTCGGAGCGCCCTGGAATCGAGACTTCATCGTTCACGGCACCAACGGCGTCACGATGCACCAGGCCTTCCTCCTCGCCCGCGCCGGGCGGCTGCTCGAACGACAGGATTGGCTCGCCGCTGCCACCCGCCTGATCGAGTGGGGCACCGGGGCGAACCCGGACAACATGAGCTTGTTCACCGGGATCGGGCACCGTCACCCGGTTCCTTTCTGTCCACGCACCCTCCAAGTCCCGGAGGCCGCGGTCATCGGCTACATCGGCCGGCCGGACGACACCCCCTACGTCGAACAATCGAATGCGCACGAGTGGTCGACTCAGGAAGTGTGGGGCGTGCCATTCATCTACGCCTCGCTCGCCATTTCTCAACTCGACGCTGCATCGAATCACGTTTGGTATGACCAATAAGACCACTATTGCCAATCAGTCCACGAAGCACTACGGTGACGTCGAGGGGGAAGCCAGTGATTACTGAACAACACGCACATGACAGCGATGCCGGGCTGCTCGACCTCACCGGTCGCGTGACAGTGATTTCCGGCGGCGCCGGGGCAATCGGGCAAGCCATCACGGATCGCCTCGCCGCGCAAGGTGCCAGCGTGATGGTCAATGATCTCGTGACCGCCGAAGCTGCCGCAGCGGTCCTCGACCCGCGTTGCGGCTATGTCCAGGCCGACGTCTCCGAACCCGACGGCGCGCACGCCACGATCACGGCAGCCCTCCAGCAATTCGGCCGACTGCCCGACGTCGTGTGTTGTCACGCTGGAGTCGTCGTCGATCACCCAATTCACGAGATGCCGTTGGACGAGTTCGATACTGCGGTCCGCAACAACCTGCGATCCGCGTTCGTCCTCGCGCAAGCAGCCACGAAAGCGTGGATCGCGGCCGACCGAGGCGGTCAGCTCATCTTCACGACGTCATGGGTACAGGACGTTCCGTGGCCGGGTATTGCTCCCTACAGTGCCGCCAAGGCAGCCATCAAGTCCTTGACGAGGAGTTACGCCCGAGAGCTTGCTCCGTATGGCATTCGGGCCAACGCAATCGCCCCGGGCATCGTTGGTGCGGGCATGGCGCAGCGACAGTGGGATGCCGACCCTGCGTACCGAGCGCGAGCCGAGCGCGCCATTCCCCTCGGAGCCCTCCAAACAGTTGAGTCCGTCGCCGACGCCTTTCTGTTCCTCGCGAGTGACCTCTCGTC
>JAJCXU010000396.1 GCA_029263275.1 Ilumatobacter sp. | reverse complement strand
GTCAGCACACCGGCAACCACGGTGGCACCCACCACGGTGCCACCGCCGCCGCCACAACCCGTTGTGACCCAGGCGCCTGCGCCGGTCACCCAATCGGAAGGCAGCTGACATGAACACCATCGACGTCACGATCGACTCGGTACCGCACCAGGGCACCGAGCGACGGTTCGCCGCCATGGGTACTCGGGTGCACGTGATCGTCGAGGGTGACGATCGGGAGCGTCTCCTCGACATGGCCGTCGAGGAGGTCGATCGTCTGGAAGCTCTGTGGAGTCGATTCCGGCCGAACAGCGAGACCAGCCGACTCAACCACGCAGTTGGTCAGCCAGTCACCGTCTCCCCAGCGACGATCGAATTGGTCGAGCGGGCGGTGGCCGGATGGCAGCTGACCGGAGGTCGATTCGATCCGACCCTGCTCGATCATCTGATCGACCTCGGCTACGACCGAACCTTCGACGAACTGGCGAACCGGGAACTCGAACCAGTCGCTGCCCCTGGCCCGACCGTGGCGCAAGCCCACACACGGCCGACGTGCGACGACATCACCATCGACCACTCGGCGGCGACCGTCAGGCTTCCCCCCGGCCTGGCGTTCGACCCGGGTGGGATCGGCAAGGGGCTCGCAGCCGACCTGGTGACCCAACGCCTGATCGACCTCGGCGCCACCCGGGCCATGGTGAACATCGGCGGCGACCTGCGCATCCGGACCACCGATCCAGAGGCCGTCCCGTGGGCAGTCGAGGTCGACGAGACGACGTGTGACCAGGTGTCGGCGACCGTCGTGCAACTCATCGATGGCGCAGTGGCGACGAGCACCACGCAGAAGCGGCGGTGGGGCACACCGGAGGGCGAACGACATCACGTCCTCGACCCCGCCACCGTGCTCCCGCGTCTCGACGGACCCATCCTGACCTCGGTCATCGCCATCGACGCCTGGTGGGCCGAGGTGGCGGCGACTGCCGCCTTCGATCCGCAGTGTCCGCCCCTGGAGGGCGCCATCACGCGCAGGGCCTTCGACGACGGGTCGATCGAGCAGCACGAGGACTTCGCCCGATACGAACGGAACACGTCATGAGTTCTCTCCTGCAGAACGACCAGCTCGCCTGGTACATCGCCCGCTCCGGCGGCATCGTCGCACTCATCCTGAGCGCAGCCGCCGTGATCTGGGGCCTCTTGCTCTCGACGAAGGTCCTCGAAGGAACGCCGTCACCGAAATGGCTGCTGTCATTGCACCGCTACCTCGGCACACTCTCAGTCGTCTTCACCGGCGTGCACGTCGCCGGACTCGTCGCCGACAACTTCGTGCACTTCAGTTGGGCCGAAACGCTGATCCCGTTCGCTTCGACCTGGCAACCCGGCGCCGTGGCCTGGGGCATCGTGTCGATGTATCTGCTCGTTGCGGTGCAGGTCTCGTCGATGTTGATGCACAAGATGCCCCGCCGTTGGTGGAAGCGCATTCACCTGCTCAGCTATCTGATGTTCTGGACAGGCCTCGTCCATGGCGTGCAGGCCGGAACCGACTCCGGCAACCCGCTGTACATCACTGGTACCGCCACCCTCGGTGTGCTCGTCGTCTTTCTCACCGCGTTCCGCATCCTCACGACGAAGAAGCAGCGGCCTCAGCGGCCTCGTGCACGCGACTTCGAGCCAACGTTGACGAACGTAGGGTGACGACGTGCGGATCTTGGTCGTCGAAGACGAGGTGACGATGGCGGAGTCATTGCGCGCTGGCTTGGTCGACGAGGGGTTCGCCGTCGACGTCGCTCACGACGGCGAGGAAGGGCTCTGGCTCGCCGGTGAAGTCGACTACGACGCGATCCTGCTCGACCTCATGCTGCCGAAGATCAACGGGTTCGTCGTCTGTCGGACCTTGCGGGAGCAGGACAACTGGACGCCGGTCCTCATGCTCACGGCGAAGGACGGACACCTCGATGAGGCCGAGGGCCTCGACACCGGCGCCGACGACTACCTGACCAAGCCGTTTGCGTTCGTTGTGCTCCTCGCCCGGCTCCGCGCCTTGCTTCGCCGACGGAGCAACGATCGCCCGACCACGCTCTCCGCTGGCGACCTCACGCTCAACCCCGCCACGCACGCCGTCGGTCGCGGCACGACCATGATCGACCTCACGGCGCGCGAGTTCTCGATTCTCGAGTTTCTGATGCGTCAGGTCGGCAATGTCGTGTCGAAGACCGAGATCATGGCCCACGTCTGGGACTTCGATTTCGACGGCGACCCGAACATCGTGGAGGTCTACGTCCGTTCCCTCCGCAAGAAGATCGACGTGCCCTTCGATCGGAGCTCGATCGAGACCATCCGTGGTGCCGGCTACCGACTCGATGCCAACGGTGGTTGACGTGGGTTCGATCCGACGGCATGCGTCCACAGTTCGCGGTCGATCTACGTGGCGATCGATGCTCGTGGTCGCGATCACCCTGACCATCGGAGCGCTCCTCCTCCTGGCCTCGCTGCGCAGCAGCCTCGAACGCAACGTCGACCAGACCTTGCAGCAACAGGTACGCGACCGCATCACCCTGATCGATCAGGGCAACGACCCCACGACCTTCGAACGGGCGCTGCAGGAAGAAGCCTTCGTGTGGATCGGCCGACCGGACGGCACCGTGATCAGCAGCAGCGGCGCTGCGGTGCCGCTCGAGAATCCGATTCCCTCCGTCATCGGCAAGTCGAGCGAGATACGACTGCTCGTCGAGGAACTCCACGACGGCAAGACCGAGACCGAACGTGTGGAGCTGCGCGTCTACTCCGAGGCGAGCGCCGACGGCACGATCATCGTGGTCGCCGGCTCCAACGAGGAACAGATCGGCAAGACCCTGGGTGAGCTCGCCAAGCTGTTCGCGATCGCGATCCCGACCATCGTCATGCTTGTCGGCGCACTGTCGTGGCGCACCGCGGGTCGGGCGCTGCGACCAGTCGAACACATCCGTGCACAGGCCGAAACGATCACCGGTTCCAGCCTGGCCGATCGTGTCCCGATCCCTGAGGGAACCGACGAGATCCACGAGCTGGCAGTCACGATGAACGACATGCTGGCGCGCCTCGAAGCGCACGAGCGCTCGCTCCGCCAGTTCACCTCCGACGCGTCGCACGAGCTCAAGAGTCCGGTCGCCAACGTCCGAGCACTCGTCGACACCACCAACATCGACGACCCCGCATGGCCAGACCTCAAGGCAACGATCACCAGCGAGACCGACCGGCTCCGCGACTTGGTCGACAACCTGTTGTTCCTCGCACGACGCGGCGAGATGGAAGATCAACGCGGTGAACGGACGACGGTGCATGTCGATGACCTCCTGTTCGACGAGGCCGAGACGCTCGCCGCCGCGCACACGATCCGAGTCGACATCGGCGGGGTGACGCCGGCAGCAATCATCGGTGAACGTGAACCGTTGCGTCGGATGGTGAGGAACCTCGTCGACAACGCGGCGCGCCACACGTCGACCTGCGTGTGGCTGTCGAGCTCGGA
>JAJCXU010000395.1 GCA_029263275.1 Ilumatobacter sp. | reverse complement strand
CGTCGTTCGACAGCCGTGTGCCGATGATGTCGAAAGCGAGACTCTGGTAGATGTTGCGCTGGACAACCGCCTCACGCGAACCGGACACATCACGAGCGAGTGGGAGTGTCACGAAGGCAAACCCTTCTGACACGTCCGGGTCATCGAAGACCAGCGCGCGAGCATCAACTGCCGGCTCGACCATCAGATCGACTCGCTCGGGAGAGTTGCCGCGGGGAGTCGCAGACTCGAACCGTTCGATGATCTGGCGTTCCATGTCGGCGACATCGATGTCGCCGACGACGACGACGGCCGCGTTGTCGGGTCGATACCAGTCGTCGTAGAACGCCCGCAACGGCCCGTCGGTCGTCGCCTCGATTTCGTCGTCGGTGCCGATGGGTTTGCGGTTCTCATACGGCGATCCGTCGAGGAAGAACTGCTGAATCTCGTCGAAGACACGCCCGTTGACGCTCTGCGCTGAACCGCGCCATTCGTCGAGCACGACACCGCGCTCGGCCACGACTTGGTCGGGGTCGATCGTGGCGGCGGACAACCACTGCTGCAGCACATCGAGGCCCGTGCTGACGATTGACGGGTCCGCCGTCGGCATCGTGAGTTGATAGACCGTCTCGTCGTAGCTCGTGTACGCGTTGATGTCAGCACCAAAGCTGGCACCGAAACTGCGGAGCACGTCGATGAGCTCGTTCTCCGGGAACTGCTCGGTGCCGTTGAACAGCATGTGTTCGAGGAAGTGGGCGCCACCACCTTGATCGGGACTCTGGAGCGCGGATCCGGCATCGATGCTGAGGCGCATCTCGACGCGCGAACCGGGGTTGTCGTTCCGCCGAATGAAGTACTGCAGTCCGTTGTCGAGTGTGCCCGAGGTGATTTCGGGATCGAACTCGGCGAGCGACGGAAGACCCTCGGGATCGGGCGCCACGATCGATGTCGACGCCTCGTCGGTGGTCGGCGTCGGCTCAACCGTGGTCGGCGGATCGTCCGCGGTCGCAGTGCTGTCGACCGGGTCGGTGGTCGGCGCATCGTCGGTCGATGGCGTCGTGTCGCTTGACCCCTGGGTGACGCCTGACGACGAGGTGCACGCAGCAGCGAGCAGGCATGCCGCGGTGCCGAGCGCTGCCGAACGTACCGTGGACCGACGACGAGAGGGACGGGAGCGAGCGCCGAACATGGCGCCGAGGCTAGATGCGGCGCGGCGGCGAGGCGTCATTTCTGCGCTGAATCCCGAAAGAGCTCCTCGATGCGTGGACGCCAGTCGATGTCTTCGGTGGAGCCGCCGGACACTTGCACCGCGGCGCGCTCTACAGCCAGCGTTTCGGCGATGCGGCCGACGTCCTCGTTCAGGATTTCGGCGAGTCGGTCACGCAGGTAGCCCGCCAGCGCCGGACTGGCCCCGTCGGTGCTGATCGCTCCGGTCACCCGCCCGGAACGCGTGATGGCCGGCAGGATGAACTCGCAGTCAACCGGCTGGTCAGCGGCATTCGTCCAGATGCCCCGGGACCGTGCCGCGGCAGAGATCGCCGCGTCGGTGTCGAGATCGCCGGTCGCGGTGACGACCAGCCGCATCCCATCGAGATCATCCTCAGCGAATCGATGCACTTGAACCTCACCGCCGACCCCTTCGATCTTGGCCCTGTCGACGTGCTCGCTCACCCGTTCGGCGACCAGCCTGACCACGGCGCCACTGGCCAGGAGACCCGCTGCCTTGCGCCAGCCGATGCGTCCTCCGCCGACGACGAGCACCGGAATGTTGTGCAGGTCGAGGAAGACCGGATACGAGAATCGACTCACCGGAGACTCGGTCGATTGGGCCATCAGCCCAGCCTAGAGGCCATCTTTGGGACAATTCCCTATAAAGCCGATCATATTGGTCGGGTTTTGATTAACTGTTCTCCATGTCTCCGCAGCTCGGCACCGCACCGACCGAATCCGGACGCCCCCACGACGACGCGCTCGCCGTCGTCCGTTGGGCTCACAACACGTTCGGCAGCGGCCTGTGTGTCACCGCAAGCTTTGGTGACGCGACGCTGGCCCACGTGGCGAACACCGCGGTGCCCGGCATCGAGATCACGCTGCTCGACACCGGCTACCTATTCGCCGAAACCGACTGGTTCTCCGACCACCTCGCCGATCGATTCGGCCTCACGCTGCGGGTCCTGCGCCCGCAACCCGACCTCGACCGCGATGTCTGGGCGACCGATACCGATGCCTGCTGCGCAGCCCGCAAGGTCGAACCTCTCAGTCGAGCGCTGGATGGATCGACCGCCTGGGTGACGGGCCTCCGCCGGAGCGATTCGGCGAGCCGGCAATCGACACCGATGGTGCACGACGACCTCCTGAAGTCGGTCGTCAAGATCAATCCGCTGGCCTCCTGGACCGACGACGACGTTCGCCGCTACGCCGCCGAGCACGACCTCCCGGAGCATCCGCTCACCGACCGCGGCTACGCATCGATCGGCTGTTGGCCATGCACCCGGCCGGCGGACGACCGCTCCGGACGCTGGGCCGACAGCACCAAGACCGAATGTGGCCTCCATGCTTGACCTCACCGCTGCAGAACGCACGAAGATCGAGAGCGGCTACCTCGCCGGGACCATCGGCGAGGAGCTCGCCAACGAGCGAACGGACTTCGACGCTGATGCCGAGACGTTGCTCAAGTTCCACGGCATCTATCAGCAAGACGATCGCGACGTTCGACGTGCGCGGACCCAGCAGCACCTCCCACTCGACTACTCGTGCATGGTGCGGGCATCAGTTCCCGGCGGCGCGATCTCGGCAGAGCAGTGGTTGGCGCTCGACCGGGTCGCGTCGCTGGCCGACAACAAGTTGCGCCTCACCACGCGCCAAGGCGTGCAATACCACGTGGTCCACAAAGGTGAACTGCAACAGCTCGTCGCCGGAATCAACTCGTCGTTGCTGACCACGCTCGGGGCGTGCGGCGACGTGGTTCGCAATGTGATGGCTTGCCCCCTCCCCCACCCTGAACGTGAGGCGGTCATCGCACCGATCGTCGACGAGATGGTGCGTCGATTCCGACCGCAGACCGAGTCGTACTGGGAGCTGTGGGTCGACGGCGAGAAGGCGGTCTCGTCGGAGGCGCGGCCGACATTCGAGGCAATCGCGCCCATCGACGAGGTCGAGCCGATCTATGGCCAGGCATATCTGCCGCGCAAGTTCAAGATCG
>JAJCXU010000394.1 GCA_029263275.1 Ilumatobacter sp. | reverse complement strand
GGCGGCAATCGTGCGCGTCCAAGGCCGAGCTCGGATCACGTCGACACAGGTCGAGGCCGGTGCAGCGACGTTGGCCGATGCGGAATTGCTGATCGACGGACCGTCCACCGCATCGATGGCCGCCGCCACGCGTGAGCTGCGTGCCACCCTCGAACTGATCGCCGAGAAGCGCAACTCGCGCCGCTTGCCTGAAATTCTCCGCACCGTCCAGGAACCGGGTGCGCTCGCTGATGCTGTGGCGCTGTGGGCCGAGTTCTCCGACGACGATCGGCTCGTCGTGCTCCGCGCCGTCGATGTGGCGGACCGTGTCGACGCCATTCACTCCTGGGCACGTAGTCACCTCAACGAGCTGCAGATCGCCGAGACGATTCGCAACGACGTGAGCGAAGGCATGGACAAGCAGCAGCGCGAGTACCTGCTGCGCCAGCAGATGGCCGCCATCCGCAAGGAGCTTGGCGAAGGCGATGAGGATGTCACCGACGAGTACCGCAGCAAGCTTGCTGATCTCGACGCGCCCGAGTCGGTGAAGATCGCGATCGACAAGGAACTCGACCGGTTCGAGCGGATGAGTTCGCAGTCGCCGGAGCACTCATGGATCCGCACCTGGCTCGACCGCATCTTCGAGATGCCGTGGGGTGAGCGCAGTGACGACAACATCGATCTCGACGATGCGCAGGCGGTGCTCGACGCCGATCACTACGGCCTCGACGACGTGAAAGACCGCATCGTTGAATTCCTGGCGACGCGCAAACTCCGCCACGAGCGCGGCCTCGACGCGCGCATTGATGCCGATGGCGAACGAACCGTCCGCGGGCACGGCTCCGTCATCACGCTCATCGGTCCACCCGGCGTCGGCAAGACGAGCCTCGGTGAGTCGATCGCACGAGCGATGGGCCGCGAGTTCGTGCGAGTTGCTCTCGGTGGGGTGCGAGACGAATCGGAAATCCGCGGCCACCGCCGGACCTACGTCGGCTCGCAGCCTGGCCGCATCGTGCGTGCCCTGCAGGAAGCCAAGACGATGAACCCGGTCATCCTCCTCGACGAGGTCGACAAGTTGGCCGCTGGAGGATGGTCAGGCGACCCGACTGCGGCGCTGCTCGAAGTGCTCGACCCGGCGCAGAACCACACGTTCCGCGACCACTACCTCGAAGTCGACCTCGACCTGTCAGACGTGGTGTTCATCGCAACGGCCAACGTCGCCGACACGATCCCCGGCCCGCTGCTCGACCGGATGGATCTCGTCCGTCTCGACGGCTACACCGAGGCGGAGAAGACCTTCATCGCGCGTCGATACCTGCTGCCCCGGCAGATCGAACGGGCCGGGCTGGAGCCCGACGAAGTAGCCGTCGACGACAACGTGATCAGTTCGATCATTTCGGGCTGGACGCGCGAGGCGGGCGTGCGATCGCTCGAACGTGAACTCGGTCGGTTGGTGCGCAAGGTGACGTCGAAGGTCGCGACGGGTTCGGAAACGCCGATCACGATCAGCGACGACGAGTTGACCGACTGGATCGGCCGACGCAAGGTCGACGACGAGGTCATCGCTCGCACCGACACGCCCGGCGTGGCCACCGGACTCGCGGTCACCGGCGCGGGCGGCGACGTGCTCTTCGTCGAGACCACGGCGTTCCCGACGGGCCCTGATTCCGAACCTGGGCTGACCCTCACCGGCCAGCTCGGCGACGTGATGAAGGAGTCGGCGCAGATCGCCCTGAACTACGTGCGGTCACATGCTGACGAACTGGGCCTCGACGCCGAATCGATGCGCCAGCGCTTCCACATACACGTCCCAGCTGGAGCGATCCCGAAGGACGGTCCGTCTGCTGGCGTCACGATGACCACGGCGTTGGTCTCGCTGCTGTCTGGCCGTGCGGTGAAGCCCACGGTCGGGATGACGGGCGAGATCAACCTGCAGGGTCAGGTGCTTCCCATCGGCGGCCTCAAGCAGAAGGTCCTCGCCGCCCACCGCATGGGCCTCACCGAAGTTGTCCTCCCCAAACGCAACGAACAGGATCTCGAAGACATCCCCGACAACATCAAGGAAGACATGACCTTCCACATCGCCAGCACCTACTCCGAAGTCGCAGCGGCCGCATTCGCGTGAGCCAGCGGTCAGTCTGTGCCTGGCACAGACTGACCGGTCAGCCGGGGATCTTGAAGACGCTGACGAGCGTGCAGCCGTTCTCGGTGCGGAAGTCGTCGTGGGTGGTGCCGATCTGGGCGGCGTAGGCGTGGCCGACGTCCATCTGCACGCCTTGGGAGACCATCGATCCTTCGAGGATGTAGGAGAACTCGGGCTCTTCGTGGTGATGGACGCCGCCGACGTACCCGGCGTCGAACTTGAAGGTGGCGATCATCTTGCCGTCGGCGATGCCGAGCACCTTCATGCCGGCGCCCGCCGCAATCGGCTGCCAGTCCATGGCCTCACCATCGGTGAAGGTCCATCCTGCGGGTGCTGTCGCGTTGCCTGTGGGGTCGGTCATCGTGGGACGGTATCCCATCGCGGTGTGGTGGCACCTCAGTCGGCGGTACCCAGGGCTGCGACGGCGGTCACGGGTCATCGTGGTGGGCGCAGTCGGCACCGTAGGCTCCTGGAATGACCTCGTCGCAGCCGTCAGGCCCGGGTTCGCATCTCTCCAATGTTTGGCTGAAAGTGACCGACTTGCACGTCGTTCGCGGCCAAGGCTGCCGGGTCTACGACGCGAACGATCACGCCTATCTCGACTTCACTGCGGGCATCGCCGCGGCCTCGACGGGGCACAGCCACCCCAAGGTGGTGCAGGCGATTTCAGATCAGGCGCACCGCTTCGTGCACGCGCAGGCAAACGTCTACCAGCACGACCTGCTCGAGCCGGTCGCCGCTCGACTGGACGAACTGACGCCGGAATCGATCGACACGTTCTTCTTCAGCAACTCGAGCGACGAGATCCTCGAAGCTGCAGTGAAGCTGGCCAAGCACGCCACCGGCAGGCAGAACATCATCACCTTCGACGGCGCCTTCCACGGGCGGACGCTGCTGACTCTGGCGATGTCGACATCGCGATCGATCGACCGCGAGGGATATGGACCGTTCCCCGGTGGCGTCCACGTCGCCCCGTTCCCCGACCCGCACGCATCGGACCAAGAGTCCGAGATCTCTCGTGCGCTGCGTGGGCTTGACCGCCTGTTCGCGACACAGATTCCGGCGAACGAGGTCGCGGCCATCATCATCGAACCGGTCATCGGCGAGCGTGGATACATCCCGACGCCGGCGGCATTCATCCAAGGGCTCGCCGAGCGGTGTCGTGACAACGGCATCCTCTTCGTCGCCGATGAAACGCAGAGCGGGTTCGGGCGCACGGGCAAGATGTTCGCCATCGAGGCGCACGACGTCGAACCAGACATCCTCTGCATGGCAAAGGGCATCGCGTCAGGCTTTCCGTTTGCTGCGCTCGGCACACGCCGGGTCCACGACGACAAGTGGCGCCCGGGCAGCCATGGCGGCTCGTCGAACGGCACGCCGATCGGATGCGCCGCAGCGTTGGCCACCATGGAAGTGCTCACCGAGCCGGGCTTCCTCGACAACGTCGTCGCACGTGGCACCCAGCTGATCGACGCACTGCGCGACCTGCAGCAGCTCGACG
>JAJCXU010000393.1 GCA_029263275.1 Ilumatobacter sp. | reverse complement strand
TGTCGTTCGACGACGATCTCCTCGATGCGTTCCACGAACTGGCACCTGACGTCGCGCTCAGCCCGGGGCTGAATCGTTTGACCGAGTGGTTCCTGAACGGCGTGGAGGTCGAGCCCTACTTCACGATCTTCCAGGTGCCTCCGTTCCAAGGCGAGATCGAGGTCGTTAATGCTGAGACCGTGCAACGTGTGCACGACGAGGGCCGCGTGGTCTGGGTCTGGGCCGACGACGCGTCAACGCAAGAGAACGCCGAGTTCTATTCGACGATGATCGACTACGGCGTCGACGGGATCATCACCGGACGTCCTGCAGAGATGGTCGTCGCACTCGGCGAGTGATTCAGGCTGAGACGTGGTGGTCGCTGTCGGCCACGCGCACGGTGTTGCGGCCTTCATGTTTGGCCACGTACATCGCATCGTCGGCGTGCCGCACCCAACTGGTGACCGTGTCGGTCTCCTCCATCTGAGCGACACCGAAGGAGCCGGGCACACCAGCGTCGATGAGGCGCAGTCGAAGCCGCTCGGCGATTTCCACGGCGAGATCCACATCGACACCAGGAAGCACGACCAGGAATTCCTCACCGCCCCAGCGGCAGACATGATCAGTCGGGCGCACGAATGCCGTCAGCACCTGGGCGACATGACGCAACGCATCGTCGCCCGCCTCGTGGCCAAGCGTGTCGTTGAGCCGTTTGAAGTGATCCAGGTCGATGAGCACCAACGCTGCGGGGCGCCGACCATCTGTCAGGCCCTCCACACAGTGTGAGAGCGCGCTGAGGGCAGAGCGACGGTTGAGGAGCCCGGTCAGCGGATCGATACCGGCCATCTCGCCGGCGAGTTCGGCCTTGTCGGTGTGCGTGTCGAGTACTCCGACCGAGGCACCGTGCACGAGCAGCGCTGCCACGACCTGCGCAAGCAGTGCGAGGTGGTCCGGCAGCAGGCGCGCAATGGCGGGATACAGGGTCACGCAGAACACGAGGAAGGCCCAAGGACGCCGGGTTGCCTTCGGCGCGATCAGGAGTGTGCAGACCGGCAGAATCGTGCCGTAGGCGAGCGTCTGGACGGCGATTCTGTTCGGTTCGAGATCGAGTAGCACCGACCAGCTCACCATCGAGAGCAGCGCCTGTGTGAGGAACAGCTGACCTGCCTCGACGGCGGTGATCCGGGCGGTCCGCAGCCCGAACAAGATCAGGAGGAGGAACCCCGCCCGGAGGGGCACCGTGCCGCTCACGATCGGGTTGTCGTAGGCGAAGGCCTCGAGGGGCGTCACCAGCAGGACGGAGCCAACCAGCCACGTCATCGCGCGGCGAGTGATTCGTCCTGTGAGCAGTGTTGGAGCTCCGGCCATTGCTGTTGTTATCGGCAGCAACCACCCGCGACTTGAGCGGCGAGTCACCATCCTCCGGTGAGAGGTGAGACCACCTCACCGCCCTGCATCTCACCGCTGGGCGCAAGTCGGCGCTCACTCAGGGGGTTGACAGTTGCCTGCCGCCGCTCAGACCAGGCGGTCGCGGCGGCTGTCGATGACGCCAGTGTTGAATCCGTTGGTGTGCAGGCCACCGCGGAAGCGCGCATGCTCGATCTTGACGCAACGGTCTTGCACGACGTCCAGGCCTGCCTCGACTGCCGCAGCAGCGGCCTCGGGGTGGTTCAGGCCGAGCTGGAACCACACCGATTTCGCCCCGACCGCAATGGCTTCGCCGGTCACTTCGGGCAGGTCGGCGGTCTTGCGGAACACGTCGACCATGTCGGGCACGATCGGGAGGTCAGCGAGCGAGGCATACACGGGTTCGCCCAGGATCTCGGTCTCTCGCGGGTTGACGTAGTACACGTCGAAATCGGTCGAGCCGGCAAGGTATGTCGCAACAAAATGACTCGACCGTGCCGAGTTCTTCGACATGCCGACGATCGCAATCGACTTGGTTCGTCTCAAGAGATCGAGTCGATCGTGCATCCGTTCGAGAATTGCGGCCATCAGTTCTTCCCTTCGATTGCTGCTTGCGCGGCGTTGAGCGCTTGGTCGAGGTCGGCACAGATGTCATCGGCATCCTCGATCCCGACCGAAATGCGGATGAGGTCCGCACTCACGCCCCCGGCCTCCAAGGCCTCGTCACTCAACTGTCCGTGTGTCGTCGATCCTGGGTGGATGACCAGCGTTCGGCTGTCACCGATGTTCGCCAGGTGGCTTGCGAGCCGACAGCTATTGATGAACTCGGCTCCTGCAGGTCGTCCGCCTTTCACGCCGAATGCGAACACCGCCCCCGGGCCTTCGGGCAGATACTTCTGCGATCGTTCGTACCACTGCGAGTCGCGCAGACCGCTGTATGCGACCCACTCGACGTGAGCGTGGGCATCGAGGAACTCGGCAACGATTCGAGCGTTCTCCACGTGCTGACGCATGCGCAATGACAGCGTCTCCATTCCCATCAAGAACAGGAATGCATTGAACGGCGTCATGGTGGCGCCGACATCACGCAACTGCTCGGAGCGGACCCGGGTGAGGAATCCGTACTCGCCGAAATTGCCCCACCAGCTAATGCCGCCGTAGCTAGGAATCGGCTCGGTCATCAGCGGAAAGCGGCCGTTGCCCCATGGGAACGTGCCCTTCTCGACGATCGCTCCGCCAAGCGAGGTGCCGTGGCCGCCGATGAACTTGGTGACTGAATGGAGCACGATGTCGGCACCGTGCTCGAGCGGTC
>JAJCXU010000392.1 GCA_029263275.1 Ilumatobacter sp. | reverse complement strand
TCGCGCTCGGCGTCGTCGAGTCGCTTCAACACGAGCATGACCGCCGCGTCGCCCGGGGTGCGTCGCTCCTCTGCCAGTGCCTCCGTCGCGGCAGCGACATGTACGGCATCGCAGGAGAGGTCGACCGCTCCGACCATCGCTGCGTCGATCTCCCCGGCCCGCAGCGCCCGTGATGCGAGCCTGAGCGCGTCGAGACCGCTGTGTTCCTCACCGCTGACGGTGAAGCTGGGGCCAGCGACGTCGTACTGGCTGTTCAGCCTGTTGGCGACCAGGTTCGGCATCGTGCCCAGCACGCCGGCCGCGGTGAGCGGTGGGCCAACCGTGCCGCGCGCTTCGGCGAGCGACTGCGCCGTTGCCCCGGCCTGGTTGGCGAGGCGCCAGCGCGTGCCGAATCGGGCCGCCTCGGGGTCGGTGCCCATCCCGACGTAGATGCCAGTGGTGTTCGTCGGAAGCGAGTTGGTGTCGGCCAGTGCCTCGTCGGTGACCTGCAGCATCGCAAGTTGCTGGCTCAGGGCCGCCTTCAGGTCGTTCGGCGGGAACTTCTGCGCGGCGAGCTGCAGTTCGATGTCCGGCATCCGACCAGTGCCGTCGGTGTCGAGGCACGGAGTGTTGCTGAGGAGTGCGTCGCGAAAGGCGCGACGCCCGACCGCGGCAGCCGCGGCGACACCGATGCCGACGAGGGCAATGGGAGCGGTGCTGCTGTCAGACTCGTGTGCTGCAGGGCGGGTGGCTTCGACGAGCTGTGCTGCCGTGGCCGGTTCCTCGACGATGAGGTGGGCATTGTTGCCGCCGAAACCGAAGGCGGACACGCCAGCGCGGAGGACCCCATCCGCAGCATCCGTCCGTGCCCACGGCTCAGCGGCGCCGAGGATGCGGAACGGGGAGTCATGCAAGGCATCGATCTCTTCGTCAACGTGGAGCGTCGGTGGCCGCACCTCGTGGCGCATGGCCTCGATGACCTTGATGACACCGGCGACACCGGCAGCGGTGATCAGGTGCCCCGTGTTGGACTTCAGCGAGCCGATCGGCAGGTCGGCACACCCGTCGTACACCTGGCTACTTGACGCGATCTCAGTGGCATCGCCGACGCTCGTTCCGGTTGCGTGACACTCGAGAAGGGAGATGTCGCTCGGGGCCAAGCCGGCCACGTCGAACGCGGTCTGCATCGCGCGAACCTGACCGTCGACTGATGGCGCCAGCATCCCTCGCCCGCGTCCGTCGTTCGACAAGCCGACACCGCGAATGATGCCGTGGATCGTGTCACCGTCGCGGACCGCATCCTCCAGCCGGCGGAGCGCGATGAAGCCGCATCCTTCGGCCGGGACGAGGCCGTTCGCCTCAGGGTGGAACGGCCGAGATTGACCCGTGGGGCTGAGCGCATTCAGCGCCGTGAACCCCTCGTGGATGAACAGGTCGTCCGCACAGTTGACGGCACCGGCCAACATCAGATCGGCGTCGCCGTCGCTGAGCCGGTCGCACGCCAGTTTGATGGCGTAGAGGCTGCTGGCGCATGCCGCATCCAAGGCCATCGCACCGACGCCGAGGCCGAGTGCCCGTTCGAGCATCAGGGCAGGGAGGCCCGACATGAACCGGTTGCGGGCGTCGCCAGATTCGAGGTCGTCCGCATCGTCACGGCGGTCGGGGTGGTCAGCCAGGTGGATGGCTTGGGCGAATGCGGCCATGCCCGCTGACGGGAACGAGAGATTGCCGAACACTGCACCGAAACGCGAGGGCTCCTGCGATTCGTAACCGGCGTCGCGCAGCGCTTCGCGCGCGGTGTGAAACGTCCACTGGAACACCGGGTCGAGATCGGTGATCTCCTCGGCGGGAAGCAGGAAGCCGGTGGGGTCGAACACGTCGTCGAACCCCGACACGTAGCCACCCCGGTCGGACCAGGATCGATCAGTGCTGTCTTCGTCAGGGTCACACAGCGCGTCGGCGGGCGCGATGCCCCAGCGATCGTCCGGCACGGTCGAGATCAGATCGGCACCTGACACGACTTGTTCCCACAGCTCAGCGGGCGAGGTCGCCCCGGGCAGCACGCAGGCGCGTCCGACGATGGCGATCGGCGAGAACTCACTCACCGTTCGACTCGAGTCATGCGCCAACCCGTTGAGCGGCACCGGCGTCCGAGCCGGATGCGAGGACGCCGCCGCCCAGGACGACTTCGACCTGGTCGACCTGCGGGCTCGACAGTTCGTCAACGAGCATCCGTGCCCCGACGTCGAGTCCGATCAGTTCGACGCCCATCGACTCGAAGTGTGTCTTCAGTGCTGGTGTCACCATGCCACCGGCCCACGGGCCCCAACCGAGCGACTTCACCACGCAGGCGCCGCCGCGGCGCACACGCTCATGTGCGGCCACCTTGTTGAGGACGTCGTTGGCCATCGCGTAGTCGGCCTGCCCCACGTTTCCGGTGCGGGCAGCGACCGATGAGAACAGGCACAACACGGCCAGATCGTCGGCTGCGGTTGCAGCGAGCAGGTTCGCCAGCCCGTGCACCTTGGTGTTGAACACCGTCCTGAATTGGGCTGCGGACTTGTCGGCGATCAACTTGTCGGCGAGGACGCCGGCACCATGCACCAACCCGGTGATTGCGCCCACCTCGGAACGAACCGACTGGAGAGCGCTGTCGACTGCTGCGGCGTCGGTGATGTCGACGGCGAGATAGCTCGCTCGACCGCCAGCCGCATCGATCGAAGCGAGCGTCGCCCGAATCTCGCGATTGGCAAGCACTGCGCCGACCATCTTCTTCAACTTGGCAGGCGTCAGCTTCTCCCCGGCAGCCTTGGACTCGGTGAGCAACAATTGCTTCAAGGCCGCGTCGTCCAGCGCCTCGCCATAGTGCTCCGGCTCGTCAGTGAGCGGCGAGCGGCCAAGCAGCACGAAGGCCGAGCGGGATGCACGCGCCAGCTCGATGACCGTCGCAGCGGTGACCCCCCGAGCTCCTCCGGACACGACGACGACATCGTCGGCACCGATCGGCAGGACGCCCGGCTCGACGTCAACGGGCTCGGCGCGCAATCCGACGCGCGTTCCGTCGGCGCGCAGGCCCACTTCCCGGTCAGTTCCGCCGTTGAGCAGTTCCGTGGCGATGTCAGCCGCGACGAGTTGCACGGCGCGACCGGCGCGTTCGATATCGACCATCTTCGTCGCGGCCTCGGGCCACTCGATTGCGGCGGTTCGCATGAGCGCTGCAAGTCCGCTTGCCCAGACCCGGGCCACGTCGCCGCCACTCGTTCCAAAGGTGCCGCCTTGGTCGTCGACGGCAACGAAGGTGCCGCCCGACTCGGCGATCGGGGCGAACGCCTTCGCCGCTGCGAACGCCTCCTGATTGAACTCGATCGCGTGACTCGCATCGGTGACCGAGCCCAGGTTCCCGAGATAGATGACGCTGCGTTGCACGGACTCGTCGATGACGTCGACGACTCGCGCATCAGCACCTGCAGCAGAGAGCACGGCGACGAGGGCCGTTCCGAGTCCGTCTGGATCACCGAGGACCGCGATCGGCGAGTCGAGCAGGCCGGGCAATGGCGCTCCGGGCAGCGGCAGTGCGTGTTCCCGAACGACGAATCGGCCGAACGTGCTGGTCGCTTCTGCAGCCGCGACGACTGGGGCTGGTGCGTCGGTGTCCAACTTCGTGGCAGGTGCTGCGCCTCCGGCCTGTTCGGTGAGGTAATCGACGATCTCACCCAACGTCGCCAAACCAGCCATCACCGCCAAATCCACCTCCGGAAGCTCCGGAACCAAATCCTGCATCGCACTC
>JAJCXU010000391.1 GCA_029263275.1 Ilumatobacter sp. | reverse complement strand
GTGTTCGGCGATGTTCCCGTGGTCCTCGGGGAACCGGAGCCCTTCGACGCCCGGGCGATCGAAGACTGCACTGTGCTCCAACTCGACTCCGCCGCGCTGTATCACCTGTTGCAGACTCGCCCGTTGGTGGCCAGACGCTGGTTCGTGTCATTGGCGGAGCGGATGGCTGGGCTGCAAGGCCGGCTCGTCGATCTGCTGGCCGGAGGCATCGAGGCGCAGCTCGCTTCGATCCTGCTCCGCGAGGCAGACGAGCGGGGTCGAGTCCGTTCGACTCAGGGCAGCCTTGCCGCCATGCTCGGCGTCCCGGCCTCCAGCGTCCAACGGGTGCTGAAGTTGCTCGAATCCGCTCAGCTCGTCGAGCTGCGTTATCGGCGCATCGACCTGATCGATCGCGGCGGCTTGGTCTCGTTGCTCGAGGAATCCGACACGGCGACAACAGTCTGAACGGCTCGCCGTCGCTCAGTCAGATGTGCGTTGGTACGCCGTGATCGACACGGGGCCCATGACGAGGTCCGCGGTGACGGTGGCGAACAGGGCGGGGACGATGAAGCCAGGCTGCCCAGTGGTCTCGGCGACGAACATGATTGCTGCGAGCGGGACCCGGTAGCCAGCGCCGAGGAAGGCCGCCATGCCGAGCAGCGTGTACAGCTGCGGGTCGGCAGTGTTGAAGGCCTCGCCGACACCTCGCCCGACGATTGCGCCTCCGACGACGAGCGGGACAAAGACGCCGCCCACGCCGCCCCCGGCAAGGGTGGCGGCGGTGGAACACATGCGAATGACGAAGATGATGGCGAGGAGCCACAGGGCATGTTCTTCGAACAGCCACCCGATCACGTGGTAGCCCGATCCGATCGAAAGGCTCTCGCCGTTTGCCGGGTTCCAGCTGTCGCTCGTCACGACCCGGGTGATGAAGTGCAGTGTCGAGACCAGGGTCCCCGCAATGGCGAGGCGGATCAGCACGGGCTTGACGGTGAACGCCTTCGCCCTGCGGATGAGCTTGGCGAAGAGCCGGGCGCCGACAGCACAACCGAGGCCGATGAGGACCGCGCCGAGCAGGTCGGTGTACTGAAACAGTGAGGCTGTGCGTTCGACCTCGGTGATCAAGAAGATGGGCCGTGTGCTGCTGAGCGCGACGAAGGTGAGGTAGCCGCTGGCGCTGGCGACGAGGGCTGGCAGCAGCATCTTTCGAGCGATCTGATCGCGGTACGGCACTTCGAGTGCGAAGATTGCACCAGTTGCTGGCGCCTTGAAGATCGCAGCGACGCCGGCCGCGGCGCCAGCGACCATGAGCGTCCGGTAGTCGGTTCCTCTGAAGGGCGCGGGAAGTCGTCGCTGGAGCAGTGCCCCGAAGGCGGAGCCGCTGTACATGGATGGGCCTTCGAGACCCATCGCTCCGCCGGTTCCGAGTGTCGCGACGGCGGCCATGATCCGAGCGACGAGCGCGCGCCAGCGGATCGGGTAGTCGGCGTCGTGGAAGGCGCGGATGTACTCGTCGGAGGTGCCGGCGTTGGTGCCGCCGCCGATGGTGTGGAGCAGCAGGGCGGCGACGGCAAGTCCGGCGGGAGGCGCGATGAGTCCCCACTTCCAGTCAGACTCGAGCAGCGTTTCGAAGCTGCGTTCGGCCACGATGTAGTCGAAGAGACGGACGAAGAGTCCGGTGACTGCTCCGGTGATGGCGGCGAGGACGACGACCTCGCGAGATCGGTGTGCGAGTACTCGAAGTTCTTCCGTGCGAATGTCGAGCGTGAGCGGGCGTTGTGGTTTCAGCATCGGTGATCACCGAAATCTCGCCGCACTGTGTCGGCCACGCCGCTCACCAAATCCACCATCTGAGCATATGACGATTTCATCATATTTACGGGCCACCAGCGATGAACGTCGTACCGACGGGTCAGCCTTGAATCAGGAGTCGACGGTCTGGCGTTCGCGGCGGCGTCGCCGCGACTCGGCGAAGAGCATTTGGAATGTCGCGCTCCGACGGATGTGGATGACGAAGACCGCCAGCGTTCCGGGCGCGATCAGCAAAAGGAGCGGGGAACTCCCGAGCAGCGAGGCGGCCGCCGCTGCGGCCACATAGCTCAACAGCACAGCGGAGAGCACCGCAATCGTGGTCGAACGTCGCTGGTCCGACGTCCGCTCGGCGCGCCGAATCGACAACGCGATCTTCTCGCCGATGCGGACAATCGTGCCGGTGCCGTACGTCGTGGCGACGGCGATGTCGCCGACCCGGCGCAGCGCCGACGCTTGCATGCCCATTGCAAAGGCGCCGATCGCGATGATGCCGACATGAATCGGGTCGGCCACTTCGGAGAACTCGACGTCGAACAGGATCAGGATGATCGGGAGTGACAACGTCAAGATGGCTTCGACGACGAGGAGTTCGTCGGGGCGGACTCGTCCCTTCATGCGCAGTTGGCGATCGTGATGAGCGATTGCCGCCACGACGCCGAACGCGAATGCGGCCAATGCCACAGCAGACGCAGCAGCGGCAACCCACTGCCCATCGCCTGCGAAGATGCCGACGCGAACCATGTTCCCACTCATGTTGGCGACGAAGACGTTCGTGACGTGGAGGAACAGGTGGGCATCGACGAAACCCGCAACACCGGCGAGCGAGAGCGCGAGCACGAGCGGCCCCGAAGGGTGGTGTGCGGTCTCAGCGGTCACGCGCGCCGCCCGTCTTCGCCGCCGTCGATCACGCCACGACGCTATCCCTCAGACCTGGTCATCTGACGATCTGACAAACTCGTGATATCATCGATCGCCATGGCTGGGGGTCCGATCTACGAGCTGAAGGCGCAGTTCTTCAAGACGCTCGGTCACCCCGCACGGATCCGAATTCTCGAAGTGCTGTCAGAAGGCCCACGGTCGGTTTCGGCGCTCCAACCCGATGTCGGGATCGAAGCATCACACCTGTCCCAGCAACTCGCCGTACTCCGCCGCGCTGGTGTCGTCGACTCAGAACGCGATGGTTCCTCGGTCATCTACTCGATCACCGACCCGCAGATTCTCGAACTGCTCGCGGTAGCGAAGCAGATCCTCACCACATCACTCAGCGGCACCCAAGACCTGCTCGACGATCTTGGCACCATGTCGTACCAATCGGGTGCCGCAGCCAAGTAGCTGCTGCACCGGACATCCCCCAATAACAGCTCAAATCGTAGGAGAACAACATGCTCGGTGGACCTGAAGGAATGGTGTTGCTGGTGCTCGTGCTGGTCTTGTTCGGTGGCTCCCAGCTCCCGAAACTGGCCCGCAACCTCGGCCTCGCCCAGAAGGAATTCAAGGATGGTCTCGCTGAGGCCAGCCGGTCCGACGACGCCGTCGCGCCAGCCGACACGCCCGACGCCGACTGACCTCGCGGCGCGCCGAAAGGCGCCTTCAGACAGGGCCCAGCAGCGAGGCACGTCGTACGATCGGTCCATGACCTCCCGCCTGATCGAACCGTCCTTCTGGACGCAGCCCCTCGACGACCGCATGCAGGAAATGATCGCGATCCGCGAAGCGGGACCGTTCAGCGAAGTCCAGTTCGTCAACGACATGACTGGCCAGGAAGAACGCTTCTTTGCCGTCACTCGTTTCGACGAGATCGTCCAGATCAGCAAGAACGCGAAGGAGTTCAGCTCCGCGCAGGGAGCGATCTCGATCATCGACCTGCCGCCTGAGGCACTCGAGTTCTTCGGGTCGTTCATCAACATGGACAACCCGCGCCATCAGCGCCAGCGCGCCATCGTCGCCAAGACGTTCACGCCAACGGATCTCGCGACCGTCCTCGACTCAGTCGAGACCATCTCGCGCGAGGTCATCGACGGCTTCTGCGAGCAAGGAGAGGTCGACCTCGTTCAAGCGCTGTCGCAGCCCTTCCCGTTGCTGATCATCTGCGACATGATGGGCATCCCGCGCAGCGAGTTCGACACCGTGTTGAACGCCACGAACGTGATCCTCAGCGGTGGCGACCCGGAGTTCATCGGTGACGGCGATCCGATGACGGCCATCCTGACTGCGGGCATGGAGCTCACCGAACTGATGGACGGGCTGTCCAACGAGCGCCGCAAGAACCCCACCGACGATCTCACCAGCAAGCTGGTGCATGCGGACGTCGATGGCGAAATGCTTGCGCCTGAAGAGGTCGCACCGTTCTTCATCCTGCTTGCTGTTGCGGGCAACGACACGACGCGCACGGCGATCAGCCACGGCATGAATCTCCTCGGCCAGCATCCCGATCAACGAGCGATTTGGCAGAACGACATCGAGGGCGTCACGCCAACAGCTGTGGAAGAAATCGTGCGCTACGCCTCGCCGGTCACGTTCATGCGGCGAACGCTCACCACTGACCTCACCATGTCCGGGCACGACTTCGTCAAGGGCGACCGGGTCGTCATGCTCTACGGCGCTGGCAACCGTGACCCGAAGGCGTTCGACGATCCCGAACGGTTTGATGTGTTGCGCAGCCCCAACCCCCACCTCGGCTTTGGCGGCCCGGGACCACACTTCTGCCTCGGTGCCAACCTGGCACGCCGCGAACTCGCGGTCGTGTTCCGCGACTTGTTCACGCGGCTGCCTGACATCGAAGTGGTCGGTGACGCCGTGCCACTCGACGTGGCCGGCATTCCGTTGGTGACGGGCATCAAACATCTCAACGTCCGCTTCACACCGACCGCCCGCTCCGACGCGTAGCGCGCCAAGCCGCCCCGCCCGGGTGCTGCCGCCTACGTTGGCGCGATGGATCTCGGACTCACCGGCAAACGCATTCTCGTCACAGGCGGGAGCAAAGGAATCGGACGCGGCATCACCGAGGTGTTGCTGGGGGAGGGCGCGATCGTCACGATTTGTGCTCGCAACGCAGACGGTCTCGCAGCGGCAGCTGAGGAACTGTCCGCGTTGGGCGAGGTCCATCACCGTGCCACCGATATGGCGGTCGAGGGTGACCCCGCAGCGCTCGTCGATTGGGCCGCCGAGCAGATGGGCGGGCTCGACATCCTCGTGTCGAACGTCTCGGCGATGGCCGGGCCGGATTGGGATGCATCGGTCAACGTCGATCTGGTGCGCACCAACGAATTGATCCGGGCTGCTCTGGGAAAGATGGAGGATCACGCTGGCGCCAACATCGTTTGCATCGGCTCGCGTGCGGCCAGTACCGGCGCACCGCGCATCGCGGCCTACGCCGCGGTGAAGGCCGCGACGGTCAGCATGATGAAGTCGCTTGCGCTCGAGGTTGCACGCCGGGGCATCAGGGCCAATGTCGTGTCACCTGGCGACATCCTCTTCCCCGGGGGAGTCTGGGATGACGCCCGCAAAGCAGGCGGCAAGCTCTGGGAGGCGACCGTGAAGCAGAACCCGTTCCGTCGCCTGGGTACGCCGGAAGAAATCGCGAACGTGGTCGCCTTCCTCGTCAGCGAGCGGGCCAGCTTCGTCACCGGCGCCAACGTGCTCGCCGATGGAGGAGCGACGACCGGCCTGCAGATCTGATCGATCGGCGGTGTCGGTCTTCGGGACGATGCCGCTGTGGCGGTCGCTTACTGAGTGAACGTGTCGAAGAGTTCGGCGAAGGCTTTCACTTGGCCACCGGACGTTGATGACGGGACAAGAATCGGAGCGTTGACGCCGGCGTCGAACCATGCCTCGAGGCCGTCGCGTACGCGGTCGGCCGAGCCGGAGAGCGTGCAGTCGTCGAGCCAGGCGTCGCTCATCGCGGCGAACACGGCGTCTTTGTCGCCTGCACTCAGCGCAGCGGCGACCGCCTCCATCTCGGCCTCGTATCCGGCGTCGATCCAGTAGTTCCGATAGTTCGGCAACGCCACGTAGCCCTGCAGCGTCTTGCGGTTCCGAGCGCGGGCTGCCTCGATGTCGTCGTCGATGACGGTCGGAATCATGTTGCCGATCCAGAACCCCTCAGCCTGGCGATCGTCGGGCACGATGCCCAGCGAGTGTCCCATCCGGCTGCGTGACGCGTTGGCCCACACCGCGCCGTCGCCGACTTCGACGGACAGCCCAACCATCTTGTCGCGCAGCGTGGCGAGCACGATGTCGGGCAGCCCGCCCATCTGTTCGGCGGCGTCGCGCATCGTGGTGACGTACTCGCGCATGTCGCTCAACGGCTTGCCGGTTTCGACGCCGAGGCGTTTGATGACCGGGCCGTGGGTGACGCCGACGCCGAGACGGAAGCGACCCTCGGCGACCTCGTGGAGGTAGCTGGCCGACGTGGCGAGTGCGATGGGGTGCTGCAGGTAGATCGGCTGGATCGACGTACCGAACTCGATGGTGGTGGTTGCGTGAGCGATCGACAGGCAGAGGCCCATCGCGTCGCCGAAGCTCGGGCAGTACAGACCCGAGAAGCCACGCCGCTCGATCTCGGCGGCCAACTCGATGGTCTGAGCGCGGCGCCCCGGAACAGCGGCAAGGGAGACGGCAGGCATGCGTTCAGTCATGGGCCGAACCTACGCAACCCGCCAGACCCACACCGAGTCACAGCGGGGCCGGGTACATCTGTGACTCGCCATTCACGTTTGCACCCGGTCCGGGTGTGAGAGCGGTCAGTTGCGGGGGAGTTCGGACCAGGGTTGTTGGCGCTGCTCGGCTTCGCCCGGCTCGCGCGGCAGCCCGAGCACTCGCTCGCCGATGATGTTGCGGTTGATCTCGTC
>JAJCXU010000390.1 GCA_029263275.1 Ilumatobacter sp. | reverse complement strand
CTGATCGAGCGCGCTTGACGAAGCCGCTCTCCATCGCCTGGAAGAGCACAAAGAAGTCGGCGATGTCTTGAAGGAACCGCGAGCCGAGCACACGATCGGCCACTTGGTAGAACGGCTTCGACGCCACAGTGAACAGTCGCGATCGGTAGGGCACGGTCAGCCATCGCAACAATCGGCTCCCGAAGAAGTCGACCAGACGACCGGGCGCATCGAGGATCGACAGTGCGTTGCGCGACGGTGGCGTGTCGACGATGACCAGGTCGAACTCACCGGTTGCATGGAGGTCGTGCAGCTGCTCCATTGCGAGGTAGTCGTGGCTGTGGACGAACCGGCTCGTGATGTTCCGATACAACGGGTTCGCGAGCACTGCATCGCGCACCTGAGCGTCGGGCGCATGGCGGCGAATCAGCTCGTCCCATCCCGCCTTGGTGTCGAGCATCGCGACCCAGAGCTGGCCCCGAACCTTGACCCCGGCGGCCTTGAACACTGCCGGCTTGATACGAACGGGACTGTTGCCGACCTCTTCCAAACCGAGCGCCGCGGCAAGTCGGCGCGCCGGATCGACCGTGAGGACGAGGATCTTGCCCTTCTGACGCTGTGCCGCAGCGATGCCCATGGCGGCCGCGATCGTCGTCTTGCCCACACCGCCCGAACCCGCGACCAGCACCATCTCACGACTGGCAAGCAGATTGTCGAGGTCACTCATGGCGCACAGTCATCCCAACTCGATGTCGAGTTCGTCGGCCAGGCCGTCGGCGATCAACGAGACCACTCGACGGCCCGGAGCCCGCGAGAAGAGTTCGGGCACCGTGATGATCGGCAGGTCGGCGTTGCGTGCGTCGCGCTGGAGTTCGGTGTGGAGCCGTCGGAGGTGTTCGGCGCCAGTGCGCCGACGAGCTTCGGTCAGATGTGCGGCGTCGAGCACGATCGACGCCCCGGGGCCGATGGCTGCAGCCAGCGTCGGGAGGACGGACTCGAGTTGTTCGACCACGGCTTGTTCGCGGCGATCGAAGAGCACCGGCAACACACGGTTGGCGATGACCGCCGCCGCATGGGCGCCGGTTTCTGTGGTGAGGCGCCCCAACAGCTCGGCCGACTCGGTTACCGGCATCTCCTCCGGAGTCGTCACCACGGCAACGCCCGTCCGCTCTGGGTCGTTGAGAATGTCGAGCATCCATTGCGTCTGGTCGCGCACGAGGCCCACGTGCACCAGATCCGCGATCACCTTCGGCGCACCGATCTGACTCACGATATGACCGGTCGCCTCGGCGTCGACGACGACCAAGTCGTAGTGCCGTTCGCGCACTTCGTAGCAGAGCTTCCCGACGCCGAGAATCTCCTTCACTCCGGGTGCAGCGTCGGCCACGAAGTCGAAGGTCTTGGCCAGCGGGCCGATCCGACCGATGAACGGGATCTTCACGAAGAGCCGGAGGTATTCCCTGAGCGCATCCTCGGTGCTCATCGTCATCGCATGCAGATTGGGCGACACCTCGATGGGTTCGAACCCGAGGTCGTCTTCACCGAGCGCTGCCGCGAGCGCACCTTTCGCGTCCATCTCGCAGACGAGTGTTCGACGACCGCTGCGCGCCGCGACGTCAGCAATGGCCGCGGCGATTGACGTCTTTCCGACGCCACCCTTTCCGGTGACCCACAGCAGATCGAGATCGAGCAGGGCGGTCATCATGCTCCGTGCGGAGCGGCTGACAGGTGGGACCGTTCAGTCACAGCTGTACCCGGCCCCGCTGTGACTCAGTCGCCGAAGCCGATCTTGCGCGTGCTTTCCGCGGAGCCGAGTTCGACATAGGCGATCTTGGTCGACGGGATGGCGACGTCGTTGCCGCGCTTGTCCGTGATCCAGAGCGTGTCGGTGGCGCCACCGAGGGCCGCTTCGATGCGCGCCTTCAGATCGTCGCGGTCTGCGTCGTCGGCGAGTTCGAGATTGATCTCGCGAGGGGCTTGGGTGACTCCGATGCGTACGTCCACGTGGTGGAGGCTACCGCCGGGCCGACGCGACGGTCTGAGGGCCCGTTCGCCCCTGTCGGCACGCGCCGGATGGCAGAAATGGTGGGATATGTGTCATTGACGCCATCCCGCCGTACGAACATGCTGGAACCCGTGCCTATCTCTCGAAGCCGTCGCTCTGCTGACGCGGTCCACCGCGTCGTCATCTTCACCTTCGATGGCGTCCAGTCGCTCGACGTGTCCGGCCCCGCCGAAGTCTTCGCCGGCGCCAACCAACAACTCGAGCATCTCGGCCGACCCGATCGGTACGAGGTGTCGATCGTCTCGATCTCAGGTGGCCCCGTCGCAACAGAAAGTGCCATCACGTTGATGACGGACCCGGTGAGCGAGTCGACACACATCGACACCTTGCTGCTTCCCGGTGGGTTCGCCGTCGTTCGCCATCAGGACGATCCGGGTCTCATTGCGTGCCTGACCAACTTGATCGACCGCTCGGACCGATTGGTCACGGTGTGTTCAGGCGCCTTCTTGGCTGCAGCCACCGGCGCGCTCGACGGTCACACCGTCACCACTCACTGGGCCCGGTCTGACCAGCTCGGCGAGCGGTATCCCGCGGTGACGGTGGACGACGATCCGATCTTCACCCGCAGCGGCGTGGGCAGCGATTGCAGCGGGCACATCGACGTGTGGTCGTCCGCCGGCGTCACCGCGGGCATCGATCTGTCGCTGGCCATCGTCGAGCACGACCACTCGACCGATGTGGCCCAGACGGTGGCCCGATGGCTCGTGATGTTTCTGCGTCGGCCGGGCGGTCAATCGCAGTTCGCCGCTCCGACTTGGGTTCGGCAGGCCTCACCCGGGCCGATCCAGGAGGCGCAGCAGCTTGTCGTCGCCGACCCCTCCGCCGATCACCGCGTTGCTCATCTCGCCACACGGGTCAACATGAGCGAACGCCATTTCGTGCGCCGCTTCTCGGCCGAAGTCGGCATCTCACCATCGCGCTATGTCGCCAGGGTCCGCACCGATGCGGCGCGCCACGCACTCGAAACCACCGGCGACACGCTCGACGTGGTCGCCCGGCGCTGCGGGTTCGGCACCGCCGAGACCTTGCGTCGCACGATGATCCGCCAGATCGGCGTCTCGCCCGACGCCTACCGACGCCGTTTCTCCCGCCAGCGCCCTGTCGGCGACAGCACCACGATCGACCACCAGAAAGCAGCACCGCAATGAGCATCCAGACCGTCATTCCACTCTTCCCACAATTCACCGCCCTCGACGGCATCGGTCCCTACGAGGTCTTGCAGCGCATCCCCGACATCGACGTCACGTTCATCGGACACGAGCGTGGTGTCGTCCGTTCCGACAACGGCATGCTCGGCATCGAGGTCGACGGCACGTTCGAGGACTTCCCGACGCCTGACGTCATCGTCTTCCCTGGCGGCCACGGCACACGGGCATTGATGACCGACGACCGAGTGTTCAACTGGGTTCGTTCAGCGCATCAATCGACGACGTTCACGACCTCGGTGTGCACCGGCTCGCTCGTGCTCGCTGCGGCGGGACTGCTCGATGGGCTCACCGCCACCACCCACTGGGGCGCACTCGACGTGCTCACCGAACACGGCGCCACACCGACGGGAACTCGAGTCGTCGAGCACCTCGATCAACGAATCATCACGGCCGCCGGCGTGTCGAGCGGCATCGACATGGCACTTCGCCTCGTCGAGATCATGTTCGACCAGACCGCCGCCGAAGCCTCGCAGTTGATGATCGAGTACGACCCCCAGCCCCCGTTCGATGCCGGTTCGACCGCCAAAGCAAGCGAAGCCGTCATCACCCGAGTCATCGAATACGCCCAACACCGCAACTGACGGTCCACACCCCAGACACCTCGTGTGACGGGCTTCCCGCTTCCCCTTTGCTTCCGGGTGAAGATCACGGTTCGTTGCTCGCAAGGCGCGGAGGACGGAGTTGAGCTTGCTCAATGACCGACGACCGCAACGCCGCGAGCGGCGAAGCTGGCTTCAGACGGACGTGGTGCAGAAGGTGTCGCCGGCTGCAAGCGAGGAGTCGGTGGTGATGTCACCGAACTCGCTGTCGTCGGCGTCGTACAGCTCGCCGAGCATGCCGCGCACCATGCCGCGGTCGACTGCACAGATCACCGGGTGCTCGGCGGCGACGTCGCCGAACGGGCAGTGGTTGTTGATGATCTTCAACTGGTTGTTGCGGCCTTCAGCGTGTGCAGCGAAGCCGTGTGCGGACAGCGCGTCTGCGACGGCCTGGATTGCTGACCGCAGCGAACGCTGACCGGCCTTCAGTGCGTCGCCGGTCAGACCGGCCGCCATTGCTCGCCCGTATTCTGCGCCGACCTCTTCGGCCATCTCCTCGGCCTCGTCGTGCGGCAGCTTGCTGAGGGTGCGCCCCAGCAGTGAGAGCAGGAGGTCGTCGCTGCGCACCGGGAAGGCGGCGGTGTCGAGTGGGTCGCCGACGGCGACGTAGTGCTTCGACGGGCGGCCCGCCGAGCGCTCGGCGTCTGGGCGAGCGCTGGCGACTTCGAGATAGCCGCCGGCGGCGAGCTTGTCGAGGTGATGGCGAGCGACGTTGGCGTGCACCCCGACCTCGGCAGCGACCATCGAGGCAGTGACACCCGAAGCCGCACCGTCGCCGTCGCTCCGGGAGTGCTCCCGCGCGATGAGGTAGATCGAGCGCCGCGTCGGGTCGCCAAACGCGTCGGTGATCGCCGACACGGTGGCGGTGAATGCGGTCCCGTTGCTCACTCGATCAATATTACCTACGCGCGTAGTGCAAATGCTGCGGGGCGTCGCCACACTGGGCTTCATGAGCACCCCCGTCGTCACGGAAGACCAGATCGTCGAGGCCCTCCGCCCGGTCGAAGACCCCGAGCTCCACCGCTCGATCGTCGACCTCGGCATGCTGCGCGGCGTGTCGATCATGGACAACGGCGTGGTCGGTGTCCTGATCGCCCTCACCGTTCCCGGGTGTCCACTCAAGGACGAGATCACGCGCCGTGTTTCCGAAGCGGCGACGCAACTCGACGGTGTCGAGTCGATCGATCTCGAGTTCACCGTGATGAGCGACGAAGACCGCGAGAATCTACGCAAGACATTGCACGGTGATGCAGGGGCCACTGCCGGCCAGGGCCAAGCCCACGGCCACGCCGAGGGTCGCGCCGTCCCGTTCGCGAAGAACGACTCCAAGACCCGCCCGCTGCTCATTTCGTCTGGCAAGGGTGGCGTCGGCAAGTCCAGCGTCACCACCAACCTCGCCGTCGCTCTGGCCGCCCAGGGCTATTCGGTCGGCATCATCGACGCCGATATCTACGGCTACTCGATTCCGCGCATGCTCGGCACAGATCGCGATCCCACCGTCATCGACGAGATGCTGATCCCGCCGGAGAAGTACGGCGTGCGGGCCATTTCCATTGGCTACTTCGTGCCGGCTGGCGAAGCCGTGATCTGGCGTGGCCCCATGCTGCACAAGGCACTCGAGCAGTTCCTCACCGACGTGTTCTGGGACGAGCCTGACTTCCTCCTCATCGACATGCCGCCCGGCACCGGCGACATCGCACTGTCGCTGTCGCAGTACCTGCCACGCGGCGAAGTCTTCGTCGTCACGACACCGCAGCCTGCAGCACAGAAGGTCGCAGCCATGTCAGCTGCGATGGCCGAGAAGGTCAACCTGCCGGTGCGCGGCATCATCGAGAACATGTCCTGGTTCACCGGTGACGACGGCAAGAAGTACGAGATCTTCGGGTCAGGCGGCGGCCAGGCACTCGCCGACGACGTTGGCGTTCCGCTCCTCGGCCAGCTCCCGCTCGTTCCCGCACTGCG
>JAJCXU010000389.1 GCA_029263275.1 Ilumatobacter sp. | reverse complement strand
GTCTGCGTGACCTCGGCTGGGACGTCGAGGTCCTCAGTGCCGACAGCGATGTCATCAATTCCGAGGAGGTGTCGTTGGCTCGCGTCGCGACTCGTCCCATCCATTCGGTACACGGTGTACGCCGCGTCAACGATGCGATCGGCCGATTTCGACCGCACGTTGCGCTGGTCGAGAACCTCTTCCCGATGCACTCCCCCAGTGCGATTCGGGCGCTCCGCAAGGCGGGAGTCCCCGTCGCTGCGGGCGTTCGGAGCTATCGCATGTGGTGCGCGGCCTCCACGATGTACCGCGCCGGCAGCCCATGCCGAGGTTGCGTCGGATCGCTCGCCAACGCGCCCGCGATTCGCCACGGTTGCTACCAAGGATCACCACTACGAACCGTTCCGATGGCGGTCAGCTTGACGGTTCACCGCCCGACATTCCGAGCGATCGATGCATTCCTGGCCGTGACCGAACACGTTCGCGACGAGCTGATCGCCGCTCGATTCCCGGCCTCACGCATCGTCGTTCGGCCCAACTTCGTTCCAGATCCGGCCCTCCCACCCACCGGCGACCCCGGGAACGGCTTCCTCTTCGCCGGCCGACTGAGCGAGGAGAAGGGCGTCCGGCTGATGCTCGACGCCTGGGAACGGTCCGGCGTCTGGAAGACCGACAGCCTCACCATCGCTGGATCCGGCGAGTTGGAAGATCTGGTCCGAGCGCAACGTCCAGAACTCCAGGTCAAGGCACTCGGGCTGCTCGACCACGAGACGCTGATGGTCCGGCTTCGCGAGGCCGCGGTCATGGTCGTGCCGTCGGTTTGGCCTGAGCCCTTCGGGCGCGGCGTGATCGAAGCCGCCGCAGCCGGTCGGCCCTCACTGGTCACGCGGTCCGGCGGGTTGCCGAGTCTTGTCGTCGACGGTTCCACGGGGTGGATCGCTGATGCGCACCCCGACGACCTCGCCCGGGAATTCCGGCGAGCAGCCGACCCAGCCGCGAACGCTGCTGCCGGGGTCAACGCACGAGCCCGGTACCTCAAGCACTACACCCGCGAAGTCAGCATGGGCATTCTCGACGTCACCTTGCGGCGACTCGCGATCCGCGGCAGCGACCTCCCGTGATCTTCACCCTGACAGGCTGCGCACGCACTGACAGTGGCGCACCCTCACGCTGCGTGGCGACCGGGTGGGTCGTGTCAACTCTTCCTCAAGAGAAACCTCAAGAAGTCGGCCGTTTGCGCCGACAATTCATCGTGGACACTGCGACGTCGAACACCGAGTACACCCAAGGAATCCGTTGATGACTGCCCCTCTCCAAACCTCCTCGATCGGTCCGGTCGAAGCCTTCTGGCGCTTTCGCGCGTGGACGGTGCCGATCACGATCGTCGTCGGCATTCTCGCCGGCCTCGCTGCACTGGCCACCTCGGGCACGTCCACCGCAACGACGACGTTGTACCTCACCGATCCTCGCGGCACGCCAGTGTTCAGCGAGGGCTCGACCAATCCGACCGACCTCAATCGATTCGCCAGACAGCGCGCTGCCTTCGCCGAGTCGGTCTCTGTCCGCCAACTCGTGGTCGACGAGATCGACAAGCTGCGCGCCGCTGACCCCGAGAACGGACCCGTCGAAGAAACGGTGAAGGGCCTCGAAGACGTCATTAACGCATCCGCCACGTCAACGTCCGACATCATGGTCGCATGCACGGCAACCGACGAGGCGCGAGCACTCCTCGTGTGCGACTTGGTCAAGAACGCGTACGTCAACCTCACCAATGCCGACACCACATCGCGTGCGGAGGCCGCGGTCAACGCGTATCTCGCAGACCGCGACCGCTTGATCGCTGATCAGGACGTGAGCCCCGGCGCGAGCGCGATCGACGAAATCGACCTCAGGATTGCTGAGGTCCGTTCCGCCGCCGCGCTGTACGGCAGCGGTGTCGAGTTCATCGACTCCCCCGAGGTCGACGAAGACTCGCGCCTGCTTCCAGCAGTCCAGTTCGCCCTTGCCGGCCTGCTCTTCGCTGGCTTCGCCATGGCTGCCCTCGCCTGGTTCCGAGCTGGTCGCCGTCCCGTCGTCGTTGCCAGCGGTGATGCCACAGCAACACTGCGAGCGCCACTCCTCGGCGAAATCACCGGCCCACCCGAAGCGCCCTTCGATGCCATTTCTCCACCCGGCGTTGCGTACCAGCTCCTGGCGACCAGCCTCGGCGCCGTGCACCCCGACGGCGGTGTCGTGCTCGCGGGCACCGCGCTGCCGAGTCTCGGTGCCTCAGAGACCGTGGCTCGCGTCGCCGCCGCCTCGGCTCGTGAAGGCCGCCGCGTTCTGGTCATCGACGGAAACCTCCGCGATCGTCGCCTTAGCCGCCTGTTCGGTGTCGAAGCGGCCGCCGGGGGCCTGACCGAAATGCTCGCCGGGCTCACGACCTACGAAGAGGTACGACGGTCCATCGGCGTCGGCGGTGCTGCCACCCTCGACCTCGTCACGGGCGGCCGTCCCATCGATGACCCCTCAAGTCTCTTCCGGTCTCAGGCAGCGCGCGACACGCTCGCATCGCTCCGGCAGCAATATGACTTGGTCCTCATCGACGTCCCGCCGCTGCTCTCGGTCGCCGATGGTTCTGCGCTTGCCAGTGAAGCCGATGGCGTGATGCTCATGGTCGATCGCGGCACCGAGTCGCACGACCTCGACACGGTTCGTCAACGTCTCGATGTGCTGCGGGCACCGGTTCTCGGCATCGTGTTCGACCATCGGTCGTTGGAGCATGGCCGCTAAGACGCGGGCTGCGTCTCGCCCTCTCGGCGCGCTCATCTCGCAGGGACTCGTCGCGGCCTCGAGCCTCGGACTGCAACTCGTTGCGTTCTCCCAGCTCGGTGCTGGCGGCCTCGGCACGTTCAGCCTGCTCTTCGGCATTCTGATTACCGTCAACTCGATCCAGAGTGGCTGGATCGGTGACTCCCTCACGGTCCTCGACCGATTTGAACCCGGGTTCCGACGAGCGCTCATCCAGTCCCAGGTTGCTGCCGTCGGGCTGACGTTCCTCATCACGACCTTCGCTTCGTTGCCAATCGGCGGCATCGACCTCAACACCGCGGTGCTGTTCGGGTTGGCATCGACGATGTGGGTGATCGAGGAGACGATCCGGCGCCTACTGATCGCTCGCCGCGAGTTCTGGAAGCTGGTGGCCAACGACGCCGCATTCGCGCTCGGATCATTCGGACTGGTCGGCTTCACGGTGATCAGCGGCAACCAGTTCACCGTCGAGACGCTTGTTCTCGCACTCTTCGCCGGTGCCGTCGTCGCGATCGGAGTCGGCGTCGCCCAACTCCCCCATGCCGAGCTGTCGCGCGGTCTGCTCGGCCCGACGCGGATGGGCGAACTCGCATCGTTCGCATTCTGGCGCGCCGCGCAGATCGGCCTTCGTCCCGGCAGCCAGGCCATTGTCCGGTTCATCATCGTCGGTGCCGTCTCGGTGGAAGCCCTCGGCCAGCTCGAAGCTGCCCGACTGCTCCTCGCTCCGGTACTCACCGCCGTCAACGGAGCCGGCGTCTACTTGCTGCCCACCTACTCCGGGCAGGCACGAGCGCGCCGAGCGTTCCGCCCTGCCGTTCCCCTTGCGATGGCGACGGTCGGTGGAGCAGCAGCTGTGTACGGATTGCTCGCCGTCGTCTTGCGTTCACCATTGGCCGCGCTCCTGCCGGGCGATGGTGACGCGATCACCGCGCTTGCGATCGTGGCGTGGACCGCATACTCGGTCGGATTCGGTGCCGGCGTCCCAGCCGGCAACGCGATGGTCGCGATGGGCCGTTCTCGCGACGCCTTCTCTGTGCGGTGTGTGGATGCGTTCGTCGGCATCGTCGGCGCATCGGTCTGTGCGCTCCTCGGATGGGTCGATGCTGCCCCGCTCGGACTCGCTGCGGGCACCGCGGTCGG
>JAJCXU010000388.1 GCA_029263275.1 Ilumatobacter sp. | reverse complement strand
AGGCCAACGACGCCGCCGAGGAGGCGCCACCGTTCACGGCGAGCGAGTACCTGGTCGATACGGAGTTCGTCGTCCAGCTCGTCGGTGATCCACGCCACGTCGGCGCCGCTCATGAACGTGAATCCGATGCCCCACGCGACTTGCGTCAGCAACAACGGCACGAAGTCGGTGGTCAAGCCAACCGCAGCGAACGACAGCCCCATGATCACGTGCGAGATCACGATCGACCGCTTGCGGCTGAGTGTGTCGGCCACGACACCGGTGGGGATCTCGGCGACCAGCACCGCGACCTCGAGCGCGGTGCCGAGCAAGACGAGCTGCAGCGGCTCGAGGTCGGCGTCGGTGACGAAATAGATCAGCGCGGCGAGGCCATACCCGCGAAACGAGGCACTGGAGAGCGCGGTCCACCACAGAAAGACCGGGACCGGATCACGTTCTGCCACGGCGGGGACCGTAGGTCATCGGCCCACGTCGGCGACGAGACGATTCGGCGCAACCGATCAGCGCGGGCTCAGCCGGTGGCGCGATCGAGCACCTCGACCGCTCGTTCGAGCTCAGCGTAAGTGGTCGTGCAGTGCACCGACAGACGCAGCAAGGGCGGCAGGTTGCGGCGCTCCACGTCGTACCGCGACGAGCCGACATGCGTGACCGACGAATTGACGCCGGCATCCGCGAGCGCTGTCCGCAAGTCCGCCGATCGAACCGCCGAGGTCGCGGTGGTGACGATGCCCGATTGCTCGATCCCTTCGTCATAGACCGTCATCCCGATGTCGGCGAGCATGACACGGAGTTGTGCTGCTCGCTCGGTGATCGTTGCCTGGATCCGGTCGAGTCCAATCTCGAGCGCGACGTCCACGGCGGCACCGAGTCCAAGCCAGCCCGCGTGGCTGTACTCCCAGTACTCGAAACGTTGTGCACCGTCAGCGAAGGTGTAGTCGTCGGTGCTCGACCAGTCGGCGCCGTGATGGTCCGGTTGGGATGGTGTCACGCGGTCGAGAATCGACGTGCGCGCGTAGAGAAAGCCAGTGCCGCGCGGTCCACGCAGAAACTTGCGCCCCGTCGCTGAGAGGAAGTCGCAGCCGATCTCGTCGACATCGACGACGCGTTGGCCGACGCTCTGACACGCGTCGAGGAGGTACGGAACGTTGGCCGCATGGGCGAGGCGGCCGACTTCGATGGCGGGGTTCACGAGGCCACCGTTGGTCGGGACGTGCGTCAGGGAGACGAGCGCAACGTCGTCGGTTCGTTCGAGCCGTTGGGCGAGTGCATCGATTGACACCTGGCCGTGTTCGTCGCTCGGCACTCGATCGATGACGATGCCACGTGTCTTGGCCGCATGGATGAAGGCGATGGCGTTGGCGCCGTACTCGTGGTCGTGAACAATGATGCGCTGACCATGCTGCATCGGGATCGACCAGAACGCGGCGTTCCATGCTTCGGCCGCGCTTGCGAACCGTGCGATCTCAGACGAGTCCGCGCCGATCATCTGAGCGATTGATGACGCGACCGCCGCGTCAGCGTCGACCATTGCGTTGGCGGCTTCGTAGCCGCCGATCGTCGCTTCGAGCTGGAGGTGACCAATCTGCGCGTCGAGCACACGCTGATCGGGCAATGACGATCCGCAGTGATTGAGATGGATCAGCTCGTCGGTGCAGCCCGGAGTCGAGTCACGAACGAGTGCCACTTCGTCGTCGGTCAGCGGCCCAGTCGGCGAAGCGATCACTGCAGCAACGCTACTTCTGGCCGGACGATCTACCGTGCTGTTGGGGTGGTCAGTGGGATTGCCCGTGACCGGGAAGGGACCCGATGCACACACTCAACCTTCGATCATTCCTCTGGTTCACCACCGGAGTCGTGCTCACCATCACCTCGATTGCGACCTTCGGCGCCTGGCGCGCCGACGCAGCCATCACCCCCGGCGAATCCACGTTCGTCCCGATCACCCCCTGCCGACTTTTTGACACACGTCCCGCAGAAGCGGTGCCTGATTCGAACATGACCCCCTTCACCGCAACAGAAACCCGCACGCAGCAAGTCACCGGAACCGTCGGCAAGTGCACCATCCCCACCGGCATCTCCGGCGTCGCCATGAACCTGACCAGCGTCGGCCCGACCGCCACGTCGTTCGTCGTCGTGTTCCCGGCAGACGAAACCACCCTGCCGCCCAGCTCCAACCTCAACCCGACCCCAGGACAATCAGCCACACCCAACAAAGTCGACGTCAAGCTCTCCCCTGACGGCAAGGTCAAGATCTACAACAACGCCGGCACCGTCGACCTCCTCGGCGACATCGTCGGCTACTACTCCGCGACGACACTGAACCAGTTCGCCGCCGACATCAGCGCCCTGCAAGCCACCATCAGTCAACAACAAGCCCAGATCACCAGCCTGCTCGAAGACACCAACGTCATCCCCAGCGGGGTGACCGTCAGCGGCTTCGTCAGCTGGGACCACACCACCGTGGTTCAAGGCTCAAACGACGCCTTCAGCGTCGAGATGCCGGGCCGGGCTCCGGTTCCGCTGACGAGTAGCAACATCAACTTTGCTTCGGATGCCGACTCAGCAACGATTGACGATGACGTGACGTGCACCGGAAGCGAGGCGAATCCCACGGCCCCGCCCGGCAAGGTCTGCCTCTACCTACAAACCTACGGCGCGGTGACAGCGCTCAGCGGCAACGTCTCATTCGGTAGTGGTGCAAACTTCGCGGTCTCGTTCACGTCCGATGACACAATCGGAGCGGACTACTACGTCTACGTGCATTGGGCCTACACGGCACCGTGAGCTGAAGCGGCGGTGAACGTGTCTGCTCGGCGTGCTCAGGCGAGCGCGTCGAGCAGAGCGTTTTCCACCACTTCGGTCAACGCCGGGTGGATGTAGAACACGGCGTGTGCCACGTCTTCGGCCTTCTGGCCGAACTCCATGGCCTGAATGAGCGGCTGGATCAACGTTGCAGCTTGCGGGCCGAGGATGTGAGCACCGATGATCAAGCCCGTCTCTGAACTCACGAGCACCTTCGCGAAGCTCGTCTCGTCGACGATCGCCCAGCCGTATGCCGTGCCGGCGTAGTCACGCTTGCCGACGTTGAACGGAATGCCTTGTGCTTCCGCGTCCTGTTCGGTGAGGCCGACGCTGGCCACCTGCGGGTTCGAGAACACCGCGCCCGGAACGGCCTTGTAGCTCTGGTGACGAATCTGGTCGGGATGGGCGATGTTCCAGAACGCCACTGCGGCCTCGGCGTTGGCGAGGTGCTTGAGTTGGTAGCTGTTGGCGATGTCACCAATGGCCCACACGCCGTCGACGTTGGTGGCCATCGTGTCGTCGACCACGACGGTACCGTGATCGTGGCACTCGAGCCCACCGCTCTTCGCGTCGAGTAGGTCGCTGTTCGGCTCACGCCCGGTCGCAACCAGGAGTTCGTCAACCACGATCTTCTCCCCGCCCTGGGTGATGACGATGCCCTCGTCAGTGCGTTCAACTTTGGTCGGCACATGCCCGGTGCGCAGATCGACACGCTCGCCGAAAACTTCGGTGAACCGTTCCGCGATGTCTTTGTCGAAACCACGCAGGAGACCGTTGGAGCGGTTCATCATCGTCACCTCGGTGCCGAACGCTGAGAAGACATGGCCCATCTCGACGGCGATGAATCCGCCACCGATGATGCCCAGACGCTTGGGGAGGTCGGGCAGCCGCATGATCGTGTCGGAAGTGTGGAAACCGGTCTCGACGAGACCCGGGATCGGTGGCGTGACCGGGCGTGCACCGGCGGCGAGGAGCACGTTCGGTGCAGTGATCAGACGTTGTGGGCCCTCGTTCATGTCGACTTCGAGCAGTTTGTCGCCGGCAAATCGCGCAGTGCCCTCGAACAACGTGACGTTCTTGGAGCCGGTTGCTCGATACTCACGGCCGCCTTCGGAGATCGAGTCGATGCGACCAAAGACGCGGTCGCGTAATGCGGGGAAGTCGACGCCGTTGTACTGGGCGTCGATGTTCATCTTGCTGGCGCGCTGTGCACTGAGCGCGGCATCAGCGGGGAGCACGAACATCTTCGACGGGATGCAGCCGACGTTGAGGCAGGTGCCGCCGTACACACCACGCTCGACGATCGCGATGTTCCAGTCGCTCAAATAGTCGGGGATGGAGTTGCCGGAGCCCGACCCCACGATGATCAGGTCGAAGTTCTCTGTCTGCATCTCGGTCACGCAGAGATCCAACCACACTCACCCTCGTTTGTTCCCTGACGCCGGTTTGCGTGGCAGGGTGGTGCGATGTTCGAACAGCAATCAGGGCGGTTGTCAGGTGACGGGTTCGTCCGATGTAGCGATGGGCACGTCCGCTGGGGCGTGTACGGGGCGGCCGGCGTGGTGTTTGTGGTGCGCGAGGACGACGGTCCGAAGGTGATGCTGCAGAAGCGTTCGCAGATGGCACACGAAGGCGGCACATGGAGTTGCGCCGGTGGTGCACTCGATCAAGGCGAGATGCCGTTGGAGGGGGCCCTCCGTGAGGCATCCGAGGAAGTCGGCGCGGTGCCCGGCACGCCGCGTGTGATCGGGGAGTATCTCTTCAAGCCAGCCGTCGACTGGGCGTACACGACCGTCGTCGTCGAGGTCGATCAACGATTCGGCGACTCGATCAACTTCGAGACCGACGCAGTCGAGTGGTACGCACCTGACGCCGTCGACGCCCTCGCGCTTCACGCCGGCTTTGCATCAGCCTGGCCACACCTCAGAGCCATCGTCGAATCCGCGTAGTCACATCACACTTGGGGTCAGACCCCAAGTGTGATGGAGCGATCAACCGGTGATGTTCGCGGTGCCGCTGTTCAGGCCGACCAGGTGTGTGTCGTCGGCGAACCGCGACATGCGCCAGACGTCATCGGCGTCGACGTGCCACTCGCTGACCGAGGTGTTCTGCGGGCTCGTGACCGGGAGTTGACGAAGATCGAGCGATGCTCCGGGCCAACGGCGCACCGCCGACACCATGATCACGCCACCGTGGCAGATGACCCACACCGTCTTGCCGCGGTGCTCGTTGACCACTCGGTCGGTTGCCCTGATCACACGGTCGGCGAAGACCGGGCCGGACTCCCCACCTGGTGACAGCGGGTTCTCCCAGTCGCTCCATGGGGCGACGCCGTACTTCTCGGTGTACTCGGCGATCGTCAGGCGCTCGGCTTCACCCGACGTGCGCTCCATCAAGTCCGCGTGCTGCTCGGGCACGATGCCCAACGGCTCGGAGATGATCTCGGCGGTGTGCACCGCGCGCTGCATCGTGCTCACCAGGACAGCATCGGGTCGCATCGACTCATCGGCAGCGAGCCGGGCTCGGAGTGCTTCAGCCTGCGCGATCCCGAGGTCGGTCAGTCCACCACACGACTCCTGGCCGCTCAGCCAACCCTCGGCGTTTGATGCCGACTGGCCGTGGCGGATCAGAATTATGCGTGTCACGTCGCTCATCGCCCCAGCATGGCAGCACCGGCCCGACTCCCTTCGATCCGGCCCCGCTGTGACGTGTCCGAATCCGGCGAGCGTCTGGCAGTTGCATCGTCGTAGCCTCGGCCCGATGACCGACGCCACGACGAGCACCGTTGCGGGCACGTGCCATCACGACTGCCCGGACTCGTGCGGGTGGGTGGTGACGGTGAGCGAGGCGCCCGATGCAGCACCCGTGGCCGTGAAGTTGCGCGGCAACCCCGAGCATCCGTATTCGGCCGGCGAACTGTGCCCGAAGGTCAACCGCTTCCTCGATCGGGTCTATAGCCCCGAGCGACTCCTGTACCCGCTCCGTCGCACCGGGCCGAAGGGCAGCGGCGAGTTCGAGCGCATCACGTGGGACGAAGCGCTGGCGGACATCGCTAGCAACCTGCACCGCGTGATCGACGAGCACGGCCCCGAGGCGGTGCTCCCCTATTCCGATGCCGGCAACCAAAGCGTCCTGTCGCTGATGGGGTTGAGCGGCAAGTTCTTCGGTCGGATGGGCGCGACCAAGCTGGTGCGGGCGATCTGCGGTGTCACCGTCGGCGCGGGCGTGAGCAAGACGATGGGGTCACCGCGGGGCCTCGACCCGATGGAGCACGAGCACAGCAAGCTGCTCATCCTGTGGGGCACCAACACCCGTTTGACCAACCGTCACCTCTGGCCGACGATCGAAAAGGCGCGTGCGAACGGCGCGCGCCTCGTCGTGATCGATCCAATCCGCACGCTCACCGCCGACGCTGTTGACCCTGCAGCGGGTGACCAGTTCATCCAACCGCTGCCCGGCACCGACATCGCGATGATGCTGGCGATGATGCACGTCCTGATCCGTGACGGACTGACCAACGATGCCTGGGTCGCCGATCACACGATCGGCTTCGACGAACTCAGCGCTGCGGTCGCCGACTGGACGCCTGACCGGGCTGCCGACGTGTGCGGCGTCGACGCCAACGTGATCACACAACTCGCCCACGACTATGCGACCGTTCGGCCCGCTGGCATCCGGACGCTCGTCGGGCCCGAGCATCACGAGAACGGCGCGATGTTCCACCGAACGCTGTCGTGCCTCCCCGCGCTCACCGGCGCATGGGCCGAACGCGGCGGTGGCCTCTCGAAGAGCACCGGCGCGTGGACCGAGAGCAACATCGACACGTACTCCATGCTGCACGCCGGCATCGAGTACCGCGAGTCACGCACTCTGAACATGGGTCGCCTGGGCGAGATCCTCACCGACCCACACGCAGGCGAAATCGACGGCCCCGCCATCCACGCGTTCATCAACTGGAACTGCAACCCACTGGTCACGACGCCCAACGCCGAGGCGACTCGACGCGGCCTCGAACGCGACGATCTCTTCACGGTCGTACACGAACAGTTCCTCACCGATACCGCGAGATACGCCGACATCGTGCTGCCGGCCACCACGCAGATCGAGGCCGACGACGTGGTGTGCTCGTGGGGTTCGCTGCACATCAACTACAACCACGCCGCGATCGATCCGCCCGGCGAAACGGTGAACAACACCGAGCTGTTCCGGCGCCTCGCCGCCGCGATGGGCTACACCGAGCCAGCGCTCTTCGACGACGACGAGACGATTTTGCGCGCTGCGCTTCCCACTGTGGACATCGATGCGCTCAAGGCCGACATCTGGCTACGAGCCGACTACCCGGACGACGGTCGACCCTTCGGTGACGGCGACTTCGACACGCCGAGCGGACGAATCCATCTCGCTTCTGACGAACTCGAGAAGCTGGGCCACCCCAGGGTCCCGACCTACGTACCGCCTTGCGAGGGGCCGGGCGGCGACCCCGAACTGTTCGCCGAGTTCCCGCTCCAGCTGCTCACTCCCAAACACCACACCCGTTTCCTCAACTCCGCCTACTCGCACCTGCCAAAACACGGCCCGGCCGAGGGTGGGCCGTTCCTCG
>JAJCXU010000387.1 GCA_029263275.1 Ilumatobacter sp. | reverse complement strand
GAGCCGTCGTGCTTGCCGCCGCCGGGACGTCGTTTTGTGCGGGCGGCAACTTCGCTGGCCAGGCTCCCGATGCTGAGTCATTTTCTGGGTCGTCCAGCGGCGCGATCGATGAAGATACACATGGCATCGTCGACGCTGGCTCGCTGTATGAAACGGCGCTTCGTCTGTTCGCGATCAACACGCCGGTGGTCGCGGCAGTCCACGGCTCGGCGATCGGTGGAGGGCTCGGTCTGGCATTGACGGCAGACTTCCGGGTCACGTGCCCCACAGCCAGATGGTCGGCCAACTTCAGCCGACTCGGCTTCCACCCTGGGTTTGCGTTGTCGATCACGTTGCCCGAACTCGTCGGAACACCCCACGCCCGACGGCTGCTCTATACGGGCGCTCGCATCAACGGTGACGAAGCCGTCGAGATCGGGCTCGCCGACGAATGTGTTGCTGCAGATGCGGTTCGGACGCGGTCGATCGAGTTCGCCAGCGAGATCGCATCTGGCGCACCGCTGGCTATCCAGGCAATCAAGTCAACGTTGAATCGCGGTCGAGCCGATTTGCTCAGACGCGCTGTCGAGCACGAACTTGCCGAGCAGGTCCGTCTCCTTGCTACGAGCGACGCTCGCGAAGGCATTGCCGCGTACGCGGCCCGGCGCCCACCTGAGTTCCTGGCCCGATGAGAGGCCCCTGTCGGTGTTCGGATTGAACATGCACGAGACACATACGACGCACCTGACAGGATCTGTCGCACGTGCCAGAATGAGTATCTATAGCGAGGGGAGCACAGATGTATCCAGGCGTACATGCAACGACGAGGCCTGACCACCCAGCGGTCATCATGGGCCAATCAGGCGAGATCGTCACCTATCGCCAGCTCGACGAACGATCCAACCAGCTCGCTCGAGTGTGGGCCGACGCTGGACTCACCCGAGGTGATCACGTTGCGATCTTCAGCGAGAACCAGCCACGGTTCTTCGAAGTGATGTGGGCGGCGTTGAGGTCCGGACTGTATGTCACGACCATCAACAGCTATCTCTCCGCCGAAGAAGTTGCGTACATCCTCACCGACTCCGGAACACGATCGCTCGTCACGACCACAGCGAAAGCTGACGTCGCCGCCGATGCGCTCGGCGCTGCACCTGGTGTCGAACTGGCCCTACTGATTGGCGACCACGACCCGCGGTTCGTTGAGTACGTTCCAGCGATCGAAGCGATGCCGATCACACCACTCGCAGAACAACCCTTGGGCGAGACCATGCTGTACTCGTCGGGAACCACCGGGCGCCCGAAGGGAATCAAGCGAGCACTCCGAGAAGCCACCATCGAGGAGGGAGTGTCGACCGGGAATCTGGTCGGTGGAATCTTCGGTATGAACAGCGACACCGTTTACCTCTCACCTGCGCCGCTCTACCATTCGGCCCCGATCGGATTCAGTTTGGGTGTGCAGTCGTTGGGCGGCACAGTCGTCGCCATGGAGAGATTCGATCCGACCGAGGCACTCCGCCTCATCGAACTCCACCAGGTGACCACATCGCAGTGGGTTCCTACGATGTTCGTGCGCATGCTCAAGCTCAACCCCGAGGAGCGAAGCGCCTACGACGTGTCGTCGATGAGCATGGCAGTCCACGCCGCCGCACCATGCGCCGTCGAGGTCAAGCAGCAGATGATGGACTGGTGGGGTCCGGTGCTCTGGGAGTACTACGCCGGAACCGAACTGAACGGCTTCTGTCTCGTCAAGCCCGACGAGTGGCTGTCGCGACCGGGCACCGTCGGCCAAGCCTTGATTGGTTCGATCCACATCCTTGACGACAACGGCAAAGAGCTGGCCGCGAACGAGGCGGGCACTGTCTACTTCGGAGATGGTCCGGCCTACGAGTACCACAACGCTCCCGACAAGACCGAAAGCGCCAAAGACCCGCGAGGCCGAGGTTGGACAACGCTCGGCGACGTTGGTTACGTCGACGACGACGGATGGTTGTTCTTAACCGACCGCAAGGCGTTCATGATCATTTCTGGGGGCGTCAACATCTATCCGCAAGAGATCGAGGACTGTCTGGTGCTGCACCCCAAAGTCGCAGACATCGCGGTGTTCGGCATCCCCGACGACGAGATGGGCGAAGCGGTGCACGCCGCCGTACAGCCCGCAGAAGGGGTGCGCGGCGACGACGCCTTGGAGCGCGAACTACGCGCCTTCCTTCGTGAGCACATCGCCCACTTCAAGTGCCCAAGGGGGTTCGAGTTCCACGACGAACTCCCCCGCCTCCCGACCGGCAAGCTCTACAAGCACAAGTTGCGCGCACCGCACTGGGATTCGAAGAAACGAGACATCTCATGAAGTTCGACGTGATGACCGGCGGCCTACCGCTTCGCTCAATGGCCTCGTTCGCCGACGACGCAGCCCGTACCGGCTACTCCGGAATCGTGGTCACCGAAGGGGCGCGTACCGCATACATGGGATGTGGAGCGGCCGCACTCGCAGCGGAGATCGACATCCTGACCGGGGTCGCCGTGGCGTTCCCGCGCAGCCCGATGGTCACCGCTGAGATCGCGTGGGAGCTTGCTGAGGCAACCGCCGGACGCTTTCGTCTCGGGCTCGGCACCCAGGTGAAGGCCCACATCACTCGCCGCTACGGCTCCGAATTCGATCATCCCGGCCCGCGACTGAAAGAGTATGTGCAGGCCATGCAGGCCATCTTCCGGGCGTTTCGCGGCGATGAGCAACTCGCCGTCGACGGCGAGTTCTTCAACCTCAATCTCCTGCCGGCGCAGTGGTCGCCGGGCAAGATCGAAGCCGCAGACCCGCCGATCGACGTCGCGGCGGTCAACCCGTGGATGCTGCGGATGGCGGGTGAAATAGCCGACGGTGTGCACGTCCATCCGCTGAACCACCCGACATACATCACCGAGACGGTGTTGCCCAATCTCGCGGCTGGCGCCGCAGTGGCTGGACGAGATGCCGCGACGCTGGAAGTCATCGTGCCCACCTTCATCGTGCCCACTGACGGCGACGAAGCAAAGTGGCGTGAATTCGCTCGCATGCAGGTCGCGTTCTACGGGTCCACACCGAACTACGCGTTCATCTTCGAGCAACTTGGATTCGAGGGAACAACAGACCGTATTCGCGAGCGACAAAAGGCCCGAGATATGGCCGGCATGTCCGCCGAGGTCTCCGACGACCTGCTGTCCAACTTCATCGTGACAGGCGCATTCGACGAACTCGCTGACAAGATCCTCAGCCGCTACGACGGACTGGCAACTCGAGTTGTCAACTACTTCGGCGGCCTCGATTGGTCGAGCAATCCTGCATCGATGGCGAAGTGGGCCGAGGTCGCCCGCGGGGTCACGCATCCATGAACGATGATCAACTCGACTTCGACATCGTCATCGTGGGCGCCGGTTTCGCTGGTGTCTTTCAGCTACACAAGCTCCGTGCATTGGGGTTCTCCGTTGTGCTGCTCGAAGCCGGTTCGGGGCTCGGCGGCATCTGGCATTGGAACTGTTACCCGGGAGCGCGAGTCGACTCACACGTCCCGGTGTACGAGTTCTCAGACGAGGACCTGTGGCGCGACTGGTACTGGGACGAACGGTTTCCTGACTGGAAAGCGCTCCGCAGCTACTT
>JAJCXU010000386.1 GCA_029263275.1 Ilumatobacter sp. | reverse complement strand
AGGTGGGTGCGCGTCAACGATGCAAGCGCGGGGACCAATGCCTCGGTCAACTCCGTGAAGACGACGAACAGGGAGCGTCGTCGAAAGCGCGCCGCAGCGTTGTTGAACGCCACGCTGTAGGCGCTCTCGGCGAGGGCCGGGTCGAGGAGATACATCGCCTCGGCGACTCGTGAGAACTGCGACTTCGAGTTGCGCGCCGGCACGATGCCGCGCACCTGGCTGTCGAAAGTGAGGAGGCCGACGTTGTCGCCGAGTCGGCCCGCCACTTGAGTCAGGCCGAGCACCGCATCCATCGCGTGCTCGACCCGAGGCGTCTCGCCCACAGTGCCGGCCATGCTCCGCCCATTGTCGAGCAACGCAATGACGTACTGGTTGCGTTCGGCCCGATAGTCGCGCACCACAACGTGCTGCTGACGCGCCGTCGCCGCCCAGTCAACCTTGCGGAAATCGTCGCCCTGCCGGTACTCACGGAGTTGGTCGAACTCGGTGCCACTCCCCCGACTCCGCACACTGCGAATCCCCGACTCGAGCGGAATCCGCATCCGAGTCGCCATCAGCTCGCGCGACGGATACGCCGGCATCACTGCGATGGTGCCAGGCACGACGCGATTGGACTGGCGGGCCATCAGCCCGAGCGGTCCTGCAGTGCGCACGGCAATGGCGCCGAACGGAAACCGTCCACGGCGCGACGGCGAGATGTGCGCACCGAAGCGGTGGCGACGCAACGACTCCAGCCGCATGGTCGTACCGCGCCGAGACGCGTCGAAACTCGGCCACATCGCATCGGCGACGGTGACCGAGGTGGTGCGGCTCGAACGGTTGGTGACTCGCCACGTGATCTCCGCGGTGTCACCGACGGTCAGCGTTGCCGGAAACTCGCGCTCGACCTCGATCTCCGTCGGAGCAACGGCAGCAACGACGTCGGCGACGGCAAGCGCCGCGACCACGGCGAGCAGCAGGCCGACCAGCCACCACGCGTCCGACCGGACGATGGCGAGTGGCACCGCCGTCGCGACCACGACGAGCGCGAGCCTGCCCGTGGGCACCGGACGAGTCATCAGCGCGGGGTCGGCACCGCGGCGAGTAAGCCGTCGAGCACGGCATCGGCTGCCGTGCCTTCGAGTTCGAGTTCTGGTCGGACCATCACGCGGTGCCGCAAGCACGGCTTCGCCACCGACTTGACCTCGTCAGGTGTGACGAAGCCTCGTCCGGAGAGCCACGCCCACGCCTTGCTCGCGTGCAGCAGCCACGTTGCACCACGCGGCGATACACCGAGTTGCAGCGATGACGATTCGCGAGTCGCCCGGCACAGCGACACGATGTAGCGCAACACGGCGGGCTCGACGGTGATCGCGTCGATCTCCGCGCGGGCAGCCAGCAGATGCCCAGCGTTCGCCACGGGTCGGATCAGTTCGCGAGTCGCATGCGGGTTGATGCCCGCATGGTGGCGGGCAAGCATCTCGCCCTCCTGATCCTCGGTTGGGTAGCCGACCACCAGTTTGAACAGGAACCGATCGAGCTGCGCTTCAGGTAGCGGGAACGTGCCCTCGTACTCGATCGGATTCTGGGTGGCGATGACCAGAAAGGGGTTCGGGAGTGGGCGGCTCTCGCCCTCGATCGACACCTGCCGTTCTTCCATCGCTTCGAGCAGCGCAGCTTGCGTCTTCGGTGGCGTTCGGTTGATCTCGTCGGCCAACAGCAGGTTGGTGAACACCGGGCCCTCACGGAATCGGAACGTGGGCGCCTGACCTGGCGCCTGGTCGAGCACGGTCATGCCGACCACGTCAGACGGCATGAGGTCAGGTGTGAACTGCACACGCGAGAACTCCAGATCGAAGGCAGCAGCCAGACTCTTCGCGAGCAGTGTCTTGGCGACTCCGGGAACACCTTCGAGCAAGACGTGCCCGTTGACGAGGAGCGCCGAGATCACACCGCTCATCACTCCCTGCTGGCCGACGATGACCTTGCCCACCTCGTCGCGCACGGCAAGCACGGCTTCTCGGGCTTCTGAGTTGTTTGGTGCCGGTGGCGGTGGATATTCGTTCGTCATGTGAGGACGCCCTTTCGGATGCGGTCGATGTGGCCCGACAGAGCGAGCAGTTGTGAGTCGTCGTTGACGGTGCGGCGAAGAAGATCTTCGGTTGCGCCGGGCTGGATCGCACTGCGTGCCGCGACGGCGCGATCGAGGTCGACGAGTGGTGCGGTGATGTCGACGTGGAGTTCGGCGCAGAGGTCGCGGTGCAGCTGTGTCTGGAGTAGCCAGCCGGCACGGCTGGTGTGCTTGGCACGCTGCATCAGGTTGCCCGTCGCGGCCACGAGTTCGCTGCCGGCACGCGACGTCACGAGCGGTTCGTCGAGCACTGCGCCGACGCGCACGCTGCGCGAGACGGCGAAGACGACGAATCCCAGCGCGGCGAGGACGAGCACCATCCAGACCCAGGTCGGCACCAGATCGATCAACGTCTCCTCGCCCTCGCCCACGTCGGCCAACGACGTTGCGGTGCCCGTTCCCAACAAGATGGTCACGCTCGACTCGGCCTCTGGGGCCAGCAGGGCAGTCGCAAGACCGGCGTTGTCCGCGCGGCGCAGATGGCGGTTGACGAGTACTTCGTTGTCGCCGAGCCCGACGACGATGCCCTCGCCGAGGTCGCGCACGATCACGAACGACTGGCCGCCGTCAGCGAAGCACTGCCGTTCGTTCGGCCCGACCGGGAAGAGCAGCCCGTCAGGCACGTAGAGGCCACGCAGCTGTTCGAGTGCTCCGACCGAGCACGTGCCGACCAGAACGTTTGATTCGAACTCGACGGGGAGCCGATCATCGGGCAGGTCACGCGCGGACAGCACCGTGCTGCCCCCGTCTTCCTGCGGGCCGCCGTGCAGCGTGCTCGCAGGATCGGCGACGATGGCCAGCCCGCCAGCCTCGACGAAGTCGAGCGCCCCGTCACGCTGCGCCGCATCAAGCCGGTCGTCGATCACGAGGAGACGGGTGTCGGTTCCGGGTTCGGGCGCCGTCCGGCTGATCGACACGTCGCCACCACTGCGTTCGAGCAGCGCAACCAACGCGGTGGCACCGTCAGCGGCGCTGGATCGAGGGTCGAACGGGTCAGGTGCGGGCCTGGCTCGCACGATCAGCAGCAGTGCCAGGGCCGTGCCGACGACGACGAGCGCTGCGGCGACGCCCTTGCCTGCCCCGACACTTCCCGCCCCGGCCGCTTGCCGACTCATCGCCGGGCTCCGATTGGTTCGAGCACCATCGTTGACGCGTGAACAAAGCGCTGGTCATCGGTGGCGGTGACGACGGCGTCGTCGAACCATGCGCCGTCGAAAATGTCGGCCGCCTCGTCGAACGAGGGCGCCACTTCCGGTGCGAGGACGCGAACCTGGTCGCGTTCTTCGCCAGAGGTTCGGCCAGGAATCTCGTCAACGTGTCCGGCGCGGGCAAGGTCGCCGACCAACGCCCGGTATTCACAGCGAACCGAATCGCGAAACCGTCCTGCAGCCCGGTGTTCAGCCGCCGCGCGACGCCAGCGGTCAGGCGGGCGCTCGACATCGACAATACGTTCGTCGACCACGTCATCGAGTTCCTCGTCGAGATCATCGAGCGCTTCGTCGTCGCTCGACGCCCGATCGCGCAGCATCGACACCACGATCCACACGATGACCGCAACGAGTGCCGCGACGAGGAGCACGATCATCAACGTCCCGAGCCCGCTCGCTGCAGCGCCGCCACCACCCAGATTCGCGGGCGGATCGAAGTCGATCGGCGTGTCATCCGGTTCCGGAGGCGAGCACTGGGTGTCGGTCGCGGTGAGGTCGCAGGCCAGGTCGCGCGGGCCGTCTGGCTGTTGGCCGACCGGCCCGAGCGGATCGTCGGCGGCGCGAACGATCCAGGTGATGGCGAACGCGAGCAGGCCGATCATCGCGGTCCGAACGCCGCATCTGCGTCGAGCACGATGTCGAGCCCTTCGGCGTCGAGGCGGACAAGGACATACAGCTGTGCGGTGGCCAGTGCGATGAGCGGCACGACGACGATGACGGCCAGCTGGCTGCTCACACCCTGCGCAAGCCACAGGTAGTCGCCAAACGTGATGAAGCCGGCAGCTTCGGCGAGCGCGGGCAGGAACGAGATCCCCGCGAGGAGCAGTACACCGACGATGGTCGCCGAGATAACGAACCCGAACGCGGAGCCCGAGCGCATCCGAAACAGTCGCCACGATCGTTTGAGGGCCGCGAATGGGCCCAGCTGTTCACCGACGATGGCCGGGACCACGTAGAGGGTGGCGCTCGCGAAGAAGCCTGCGGGCAGGAGGACAAGAAACAGTCGCCCAGCCACCGACTCCGATGGGCTGGCCAGCGACCAGGTCGCGAGGAATGGCACCCACACGTGACCAATCGCCCAGGCGACGAACACCACGGGCAGGCGCCGCAGCGTCGCGGCCAGCGCGGCCCGCAATGCGACGGGCGCGCCGAAGCGTTCGCCGAGCAGCACGATCGATGCAAAGCAACCAACGATCGCTGCGGCCATGCTGGCAAAGACCACGGCCAACATCGCGGCGACGTCTTCAATCCCGG
>JAJCXU010000385.1 GCA_029263275.1 Ilumatobacter sp. | reverse complement strand
CAGACGCCGACGAGCCGGCGCAACCTCCGCGGCGTGCTGGCCGGGAATCGGCAGATCGGCACGCGGCGACGCCGACGTCGGAGCCGGCAAGACCGACTCCCCGATTGCCGCTGTCTTCGCGGGCACCGACACCTCGCGGGCAGGCTGACCGCGGCGACTGCGCAGTTGAGCGATTCGTTCTTCAGGCGTCAGGTCACTCATCAGTCATTCTCGACTTTGATCGAACCGCCGTCGACTTGGGCGTGGAACTCGGCCTCTTGTTCGGTCACGACGTTGAAGAACTTCACCTCGACTGAGCGGGGTCCGTTCTTGTCGACTTGATGGACCCAGTTCGTTTGTCGAACCACGGAGTACACGCTGATGTCCCGACCGTCCACGAAGGCCAGATAGATCTCAGCAACACCCGAGACCGCGAAGCTCGGGTAGGTCGTTGTGTGCGCAGGCGGTGTCGTGGGGGCCGCCGTCGTGGCCGGCGCGATGGTCGTGGTCGCAGCAGTTGTTGTGGTGGTGGTGCTGGCCGTTGTGGTGGTAGTCGCCGATGTCGTGGCGACAGGGCTGGTACTGACCGGGGTGGGCGGCTGGGGAGGCTGCGTGGGTTGTGGGGCCAGCGGTGAGGCGGGTTGGTTGTTGACCGGGCCCTGCGGAGCCGGGAGTGCTGGTGCGGCCACAGCGGGAGCCGCTGTCGCGGATTGCAGCGGCGTGGCGGCCGGAGCCGGCGTAACCGTCGACGAAGGCGCAGGAACCGACGGGTCAGGGGCCACGGACGTTGGGGCGAGGGTCGCCTCTGGCGCCGGGGCCTCGGTGTCGAGCGGAGCGAAGGCCTCGACTTGCCCCGACGTCGCGCCGGCATCGTCGGCCGCTGCCTCGATGAAGGCTGCGGGAGTTGATGCGAGCACCATCATGTTGAGGGTGAGGCCGCCGGCGACAGACGCTCCGACGAGGATCCCGGACCGCCAGTTCACGATGTGTCGCGTGGCCGATTGAGCTGCAGGTTCGATACTCATCACGGGGTACACGGCGCCGCGGCGCGGCCGGGTTGGGCTGAGATTCAATCTTTACGATCTGAAAACAGTCCCTGGTCAGCAGCCACAATTTCCGCCACGGTCAGCGGTTGCTCACTACTCGGCGAGCTGGAAGTACGGCCGATCGCGGCACCATTGCGTCACGATCCACTTCTCACCCGAACCAACCGGAGCGCCACCGTGCAATGTCTCCGGATCGACAGATCCATCCTCGTGAACATCGGCGAAGTACACGGCGCGTCCTTGGCTTGGTCGAACTTCAAACCCAGTTGCCGAGAACACCGTGGCTCCGCCGCGGTCGACATCCGCGAGATAGCAGATCAGCGTCGCGATGCGCTGGCCGTGCAACGCCAGCGTCGACTCTGGCGACCCGTCATCGTTGAAGTAGTCGAAGTGCGGCTCGTACACCTCGCCAGGCCCATACCGCAGAACTTGGAGTGGCTCTCCATACTCGATGGGCATTCCGATGATGCCCATCAGGCGGCGTTGCAGGTCGTCAGCAACTGCCGACGTGCCACGATCAAAATGCATGCCTGAACTTGTTCGCGTCGCGTCGGACATCGCTCCGGAACTGTCGGCGTTGACGACCAACGAACGATCCATCCTCGGAGCTGCATCGGCCATCAGCGCTTCGCACTCGGCACGCGACAAGACGCCTCCCAGTACGACAAGCCGCGGTGCCCACACCACCGCCTCAACGCGAACGACACGGTCATCGACAACGAAACGATTAGCGGCGAACGATGTCGGGTCGGTTGGACGAAGCATGGTGTGTTGGGGGTGCCGATCGATTGGGTCAGTCGTCATCTTCGTCGTGATTGTCGACGTCGAGGCGCAGGACGCCGGCGTCCATCCACGCCTTGATCTCACATTCAGCGGCCCCGTCGGCCAGTCCGACTTCGACGGTCTCGGGGCCTGCATTCTTGACGTCGGGAACGAACCCAGCGGCCGGTTGCGTGCCGGTCAGCGAGATCGAGCTTCCGCTGTACGCGATGCCGATGGAGCCACAGTTGCTCAGAATCGTCCACTGCCCGGTCGGAGTCGTCGTGGTGGTGGTCGACGTGGGCGGCACCTGGGTGGTGGCAGGTGTGGTCGATGGCGGTGTCGAAGGTGGAGCGATCGATGTCGGCGAGGTCACGAGCGGGGGTTGCTGAGGGGCCGACGTTGCCGGGGGGTCGTCGTCGGTTGACGACTGAGTTGTGGATGGATCGGTGTGGGGCGGAGCACCCGTCGACGAGGCGTCAGCGGGGACCGGCTCGTCGGGAGCTGTCGATGTGGGCGCACCCGCTGACGTGTCAGGCGGATCGTTCACTCCCTCGTGGCTGGTAGGCAGATCGTCGGACGCTTCTTCGCCGTGCTCAACAGCGGTTGCTGTAGTTGGCGACGGCGCCGGAAGCTGGACACCGCTGTCGAACACGTCGACTTCTGATTGTTGCGCGCCGAGCGAGGTTGCCACGGCAGCAACACCGATGCCTCCTGCGCCGAGGAAGGACAGCGTTGCGGCACCCACAGCGACACTGCGCCGTATCCGGGCGCGACGCATGGTCGGGCGGAGTTCGTTGAGCACCTGAGTTGCGTCTGCGGGCCCGACCGGCTCGGAGTGTTGCAGCCGCGACCGAAGCATGTCATCGAAGTCGTCATTCATCGGCGCGCCTCCTCTGCGGTGAGGTGTTGTCGCATTCGATCTCTTGCATCGGCCAGCTGCGACTTCACGGTGCCCTCACTGACGCCCAGCAGACCTGCTGTCTCAGACACGCTGCGATCCTCCACATAGAACAGCGTTGCCACCTCGCGTTGACGCCGCGACAGGCAACCAAGAAGTGCCGCGGTCGCCGCGTCGTCGACGATGTCCGCCGCTGGGGATGGAACGGCATTCGTCACGAGAGGAGACTCTCGTTGCCTGCGACGCCGATCAGAGCGCCAGCTATCGCGACTTGCGTTGATCGCAGTCTTCCGTACCCACGCAGCTGGCAACTCGTAGGAACGGATCTTGGACCATCGAGCCGATGCCTTGATGAACGCCTCCTGGGTGGCATCTACGGCCCGTTCGCGATCTCCGGTGATCGCGATCAGCGTCGACACCACGCTGTCGTAGTTCGCCAGAAAGAACGTTTCGAACTCGTCGTTGCGCCTCGTCACGAAGGTGACCGGCTCCCACGCGACGGGCGCCATGCCTGCCGGGATAGTGAGAATGAGTTGGGCCACAACATGAACACGTCACCGAGAGATCCTGCGGTTGGGTCGAACGGAGTGATTGCCCGAGCGGGACGCTCACGCCACCTTCTCTCTGCCAGCAGACTAGTTCCGATCGACGAGGCAAAGCGGGCTTGGACCGCAAGGTAGATTCGAATCCATGGGCGACAAGGAGAGCGTCGCGACCCAGGCCTCGATGACGCCACCCGTGACGTCAGCCGACGGCGTGCCGCCGCGAACGTGGAACGTTCGCGGCCGGTCCATCTCCATCGTCCCGCCGAATATCCATGACCCCCGGCTGCGGGTCTCGGCCGTCATCCTCAGTGTCCACACGCTGGGCCAACTGCGGTTGGACTTTCATCTGTCGGTCCCGCAGATCGCGTTGACACTCCTCACGTGTGCGTTGATCGACGTGTTGGTCACACTCGTGCGCGAGAGCGCCCTCATCTGGCCGGGCAGTGCGCTCCTCACCGGCGGAGGCATCTCACTCGTCCTCCGAGTTCCCAGCACTGTGCCGGGCGAACATTGGAGTCTGCACGGGTGGTACTGGTTCGTCGGCGTCGGCGCGTTCGGAATGGCGACCAAGTACCTCATCCGCTACCGCGGCGTGCACGTGTTCAACCCATCGAACGTCGCCTTGGTCGTGGCGTTCCTCGTGTTCGGCAGCGAGCGCATCGAGCCACTCGACTTCTGGTGGGGCCCACTCGGGTGGTCGATGACCGCGACCTACCTCGTCATCGTGGTCGGCGGCCTGTGGATCGGGCGGCGGCTCGACCTGACCGCGATGGCCGCGGCGTTCTGGGTCACACTCGCCGCCGGGATGGGCGTGCTCGTCATCGCTGGCCACAGCATCACCGCTCGCTGGTCGTTCGTTCCTCTCACCGGCGCACATTTCTGGTGGATCATCATGACCTCGCCCGAGGTGCTGATCTTCCTGTTCTTCATGATCACCGACCCGCGCACGGTGCCGGCCGGCCGAGTCGCCCGCGTGGCATTCGCGACAACGGTCGGCGTGCTGTGCACGCTCCTCATCGCCCCACAAGGAACTGAGTTCAGTTCGAAAGTCGCGCTGCTCTCCGGGCTCGTGATCGTCTGCGCGTTCCGACCGCGGTTCGATCGATACTTCCCCGCGAAGGGGTCGGCCGAAGACCAGCCCCTGCAGTACGTGCAACGACGGCTGATCGGGCGGCAGGCGAACACCCGGCGGGTGCTGCTGAGCGGTACCGCGCTGGTGGCCGCACTCGCGGTGCTGAGCGGGGCGATCGTCGTCGCAAGTCTGCCTGCCCGGCCATCGACCGCGACCGCACCCACTGCTGCTGACTTGGAGATCGAGCCGGTGGATCTCGATCAGTTACCGATGCCGACGATCGGGCGCAGGGTCGAGGGATTTCAGCGAAATCTTGAAACTCCCGACGGCGCGCGGGCGCTCGTCGAGACGCTGGGGTTCATGCTGTCGGTCGAAGGCAACGCGATCTTCCACGGCGACGCGGATCTCCTGGCCAGCATCGATCACGGTGATCGCCTGACCGAGATCGAATCGCTGGTCGCGGACGCAGTCGCAACCGGACAGCCTCGGGTTCCGTTCTACGCGTTCGAC
>JAJCXU010000384.1 GCA_029263275.1 Ilumatobacter sp. | reverse complement strand
GTCGACCGGCCGGCCACCCACTGATTGTTCATCTCGCCGACAGCGACGACCTCGACACCTGGGCTGACAACCCGGCGCCTGTCGCACGCACATTGGCCGCCCTCGCATGGCCCGGACCGTTGACCCTGATCGTGCCGCGATCGTCCCGCGTGCCGGATGCCGTGACCGGCGGGCGCGCCACCGTCGGCTTGCGGGTCCCATCACATCCGGTCGTCCGCGACCTCCTCCGGCGAAGTGGGCTCGGCATCGCTGCTCCGTCCGCGAATCGATTCGGTTCGGTCAGCCCGACCACAGCGCAGCACGTGCTCGACGATCTGGGCGATCGCTTGGACCCCACGACCGACCTCATCCTCGACGGTGGCCCGTCGGCCATCGGTCTGGAGAGCACTATCGTCGACACCACCACGGATCCGCCGCAGTTGTTACGTGCTGGTCCGTTGACCGAGGAACAGATCGGTGCGCTCGCAGCGGCCTCGGGCCCATCGCGTGCGAGTGGCATGTTGGCATCGCACTACGCACCGCGCTGTCAGGTCCGTCTCGTCGATCATCCAGACGATGCAATGGCGCTGCGAGCGGGAACGCCTGGCGCTCGTGTGCTCGACCTCACCGATGACCTCGTCGCGTACGCCCGAGGGTTGTACGCCGCGCTGCGCTCCGCTGACGACGACGGCGTCCGGACGCTGATCGCCGTGCTCCCACCACCGGTCGGAGTCGGCATCGCGATTCGTGATCGCCTCGAGAAGGCTGCAGCCCCACGACCGCGTTGATGCATTACTCGCAGCCGTAGCGATTCAGGTGCTCGATCCAGATGTCTCGCACCAGTTCGATGTTCGGGGCTGGCTGATCCGGCTCATGGGCAAGCGTGATGCTGACCGTCGAGGCGCCCGCATCGGGGACGAGTTCGAGCCGGCACCAGCACGGCGTCGGCTCGTGGAGATGCGTGTCGAGACGGTAGGGCGGATCGTCATCGAGCACTTCACCGATCCAACTGGTGACGACGAGCAGCGCCTCGAAGGTCTCGACCGGGAGCGCTTCGACGGTGAACGATGGCATGTCACGTGACACGCCCGTCGGCTCCTCGACAGGCTCACGTGTCGCACGGCCCGCAATCTCTTGCAGCGCCAGCCCAGCGGCCTGATTGATCGCACGCATCATCTCCGCATCGCCGCCGGTGTCAGGGTGATGCTGCTTGGCGAGATCCCGGCGCGCGATGCGAACCGCCTCAGCGGTTGCGGTCTCCGCCAGGCCGAGGACGACGAACGGACTCGTCACGCGTCACGCAACGCCGCGTAGCGATCGCGCACCGAGTCGTCGATGGCGATGCGCTCGACAGCCGCACCTCGCCCGAGGCCCCATCGCTGCTGGATCGCCGCATGATCGACCTGTTCGAACACCGCTGCGGCTTGTACCGCTGCCCCGGCGGCGACCGCTTCATCGGCGTCGCTGACGCCAACCGGAGCGTCGATCATCGAAGCCATCACGTGCTGCAGAGCACTCGATCGTGCCGCGCCGCCGGTCAGCAACACCCGCCCGTCGAGATCGGTGAGCCGACGGAGTGCGTCGAGGCCATCGAGGAGACCACAGACGACACCGTCGACAGCGGAACGAGCAAACTGTTCCCGGGTGATGTCGCTGCGGAGGCCCGACAGGACTCCGGTTGCGTCCGGGCGATTGGGCGTCCGCTCACCGTCGAAGTACGGCAGCAGCACCGGCCCACCGGGCTCGGACGCGAGCGCGAGCCGATCGAACTCGGCGTGATCGACACCGAGCAGATGGCGAATCGCGTCCAGCACCTTCGCGGCGTTCGAGGTGCACACCAACGGCAAGAACCGGCCGGTGGCGTCAGCGAAGCCCGCGACGGCACCGGTCGCGTCGGCTGTCGGGGTCGATGACACGGCGTACACCGTGCCGGACGTACCGATCGAGATCACGGCGTCGCCGGGGCGCAGCCCGACGCCGAGCGCTCCGGCCATGTTGTCACCCGTGCCCGGGGCGACGACCACCGAGGCATCAGCACCCCAGCGCCCGGCGACCTCGAGCGGACCCAGCACGTCGGGCACGGCAGCGGGCCAATCTCGATCGGGGTCGACCAACCGGAGCAGATCCCACCGGTACTCCCCCATCGCGGGCGACCAATATCCCGTTCCTGACGCATCTCCTCGGTCGGTGCTCACCCTGCCGATGGGAGCACCAGGTACGACTGAACCTGTGAGTCGCGCCGTGAGGTAGTCGTGCGGCAACATGACCCTGGCGACTCGTGACCAGACGTCGGGGTGGCATCGACGAAGCCAGGCCAACTTGGTGATCGTGAACGCGGCGACCGGAACGCTGCCAACAGCTTCGGCCCAGGCGTGCGGACCGCCGAGCCCGTTGACGAGATCATCGGCGTCCGGCGCGGACTCGGTGTCATTCCAGAGTTTGGCGGGATGGACGGAGACGCCGTCGGCGTCGAGGGCGACCATGCCGTGCTGTTGCCCGGCAACGCTGATTGCCGCGACCGTCGGCGCACCGACCGCCGCCCAGGCGGTGTTGAACGCCGTCCACCAGCTCTCAGGATCCTGTTCGCTGACCGGTGCTGCCACCGCAGGGTGCGGTGCCGCTGCCGAGGCGACGACCTCGCCTGATGCGAGATCTCGGATCTCGACCTTTGTCGACTGCGTGGACGAGTCGACACCGGCAACGAGGGGCATGGCCCAAATCTACGCAGAAAAGTTTTCATCGGCGTCGATCCATGACGGCGATGCACCCCACTCGTCGTCGAACACCACCTCTTCGACAGGCTTGCGCTTGAGCGGACCGTGCTGGCCTGCGGGCACTCCGAGCGTGATGCACGCCGAGAGTGCTGCGGTGTCTGGAATCCGCAGCATCGCC
>JAJCXU010000383.1 GCA_029263275.1 Ilumatobacter sp. | reverse complement strand
CGCACTCTTTGAATGCAGCAACTCTGAATGCGGGGGATGGATCTACGTGGACGGTCGTCCGGAAGCGTCTTTGCGCTGCCGATGCGGCCGGTATCAGCTCAACCTGCTGAAGAAGTAACGGGACAGTCGCGCGGCGGTCTGACTGGTGGACGCTAGTTGTGCTGTTTGGGCCGGCGGAGGATCAAATCGAGGTCCTCGGCGAAGTGATCAGCTCGTGCCAGTGCGGAAGCACCGGGCCGCAAACGGTCAACTGCCGTTTGCAGAGATGTCGTCCGACTACGGATCTCTTCCTGCAACTCGGTCGTCGCTTCGACGAGGCGCGACTCGTGAACTCTGGACAGTGAGAGAATGCGTTCAAGTTCATCTTGTAAAACTCGAATCTCGCGTGCATGGAGCGTTTGGACAGTCCGAAGTTCGAGGCGCAAGTTCGTCACGTCGGCCTCTGTTCGGTTAAGTCCGCTCTGGGCCTCGGCCTTTGCGGAGCTGACGTCGCTGGCGATTCGGTTGGCCTTCAGCTCGACCTCGCGAGTCTCATCTCGCAGTGTCTTGGATCCCTTGTGGACGGCTGTGCGTAGTGCATCGAATTGTTGTTCGAGCGTTGCGAGTCGCTCCGCGCTCGACGCTGCAGCGGGCGCGTTTGTCGTTCCGGCTGGCTCAAGGCCACGCTTAGAGATGACGACTGCAACGAGAATCGCTGCCGTTGCGCTTAGAACTACTATCTCAAACATAGGAAGACCCTTCTGGTGAACCAAACCGTATACCTGGCGCAGGCATCAGATCTCGTCAGTTTCGGTAGTCGGAATCTGTAAGACAGCCGCTGAGGTGGCCGTGGTCACAACGGCAACGGCTACGGCGCATCCGGATAGCCAAGCGATTCGGCCTTGATCGAAAATCTCGAACGCCGGGGTCATGACGTCGACTCGTGTCAGAGTGAAGCACACCAGAAGGGCCGCGACCACGATTCCGTCCGTCAGAATAAGACGGTTCCGTGTCGGGCCTGACGTGCCGAACCAGACTGCAGCGAGCCATTCGAGCTGAACGGTCAGTGCTGCAGCAATGAGGCCGCCATCCTCGACCAGCTCGGACAGGGGTGTGTCGTTTTTCGAAAGCGTGAGTATGGCTGCATTGACGAGTAGAGCGAATGAACCGAGGAGAATCGAACCAAGGAACCACCGTGAGCCGACGGTTCGAACGACCTGCAACACCTTCATTTGGATCGGACACCTCTCGCCAGAAGGGACTGTCGGTACTGATCCATCTGCTGACCTGAAAGAGGAGCGTTTTCGCCCTCGAAGCGGACATAGAAGCGCTCCTTGTGGTAGTACCAGGTGGAGCGATCGCCAGGTGGCGTGACATCGATGAGGCCTAGCGTTCGCTCGCCGAATCGAGTCTCAACCCTTAGTTCTCGTATGCGCACTGCAAAGGTTGTGAACGGGTCAGGAGAGACAAACTTCTTTATCTGGTCGCGAACTTTACGCTGCCAAACGTCCCAGTTCTCAACGCGCTGAGCAGCGTTCTCGTACTCGACCTCGAGGCCGAAAATGATCCGCTTCCCGTCTTCGGTCATCGGGGCTTGTAGGGCCTCAAGCGTCGATTCTAAGGTTTTATCGCCGTCTCGCGGGATGGCTCCTCGAAGTCGGTCCGACTCACCAACGCCCACAACCACGGTGCCACCGTCACGGTTCAGCATGGCGCAAACGCTCTTTGCCACCGACTCAGGGCCACCGTCGAACGACTTGAGCTTGGAGGTCTGTAGGTAGGAGTTCACGTCGAGCCAGAAGCTTGACTTGAGTTCGTACTGATCATCCTCCTCGCGCGTGGAGATGTCAGACGCGGTGAGTTCACGGCCGACCCGTGGCCAAAGGGACTCAGCCACGACCGACGCGTCGCGCTCGGCGTAGATGGTCGTTGTGGGCTTCATTTCCGAAGCTGTTGGAAGGTTGTCGTCGTAGATCGCTTGGAGCAGAGTGCGTGAGAAGCTGTAGAAATGGCCGTCGGGCGCCTGCGCAGTAATCAGATAGCTGCCCATCGTCCCGAACCCGGAGTAAACAGAGAGACGGTGTGGAGTTCCGTTCTTGGTGGGGAACCGCTCGACCACCTGGTCGCAGATCCGCCGCAGACGAAGATCGATGTCATCACGCTGCGTTGGGCTGAGCGTCGTTCGAGGGTGACTGAAGGTGAGCAGGAAGCGCGTTCCCTTCTTGCTAATCACCAACGGCGTGACAGCTCCAACGCTCTTCGCCTGCTCGATAGCGGCCTCCTGATCCGCAGTTGTTGATAGAGACACTGCGTCGAGACTGGGCGGCTGAACTGAAAGATGGTCGTACACTTTCTGGGAGACGCGAGCGTTGTACTCGTCGACCAGGTCGACATCGAGGTGGTCGATCTCTTCTGCCGTCGGCAGTCGTTCATCGTTCCCCCAGCTCTGATGTCTGACAATTTTCCGGACCAGCAAATATTGCGGGTTCGTGGCCCCGATGTCCTGCATTTCGTCGAGCATTTCGTTCTCGAAGGATTCTGGTGAAACTGAATGATGCAGCCAGCATCGAATGAGGATGTCGGAGACCCCGAAAGTCTTGTACACGGCGTATGAGGGAACGGGCGAGTCCCGAGTCTTGAGAAACCTGTCGACTGCCTGCCCTAGATCGCTCGTGTCGAATGTCGTAACTCCAAACCGCCAGAAGAAGAGGCGTTCGCCCGTGATGCTCTCGCGCATCGGCGCCCGCCAAACAAGAAGTTCCATCCAGGTGTGACCATAGTCGCATTTGAATGGGCAAGTCGCACGCAGCAATCGCGATGGGAACTTGGCACGTAGAGGCTGACCGAGTCTCGGCCCACGGCGGTTCGTAAGAGCGGCAGAAGCTCCGATCGCTGCGGCAGGTGGCGCACTGGCGATTTGCTAGCTCCCTTCGGAGAGTGATTGCCACGAGTTCGATGTATCAGCTATGTATCAGTTCGGGGAGCACCGGGCTGTATCGGCCTGTCCGTCTAGTGTCGGACCGTGCGGGCATTACCCCAGTTAGATCACTACGTTTCGACAGATTCCGGTACAAACCGACACAACCCGATATGCCCGTTTTTCAGATTTGGGAGCAGGAGGCCGGGAGTTCGAATCTCCCCACCCCGACCACGGTTGCTCGGTAGCGGCCGCCGGTTGTGGCATTGCCGGCTCTCAACGCCGTTCGGCGCAGAACACGGAAGATCGCCAAGCGGTTGGGTCCGCCAGGCATCGATACGTTGAAGATCGTGTCGACCACTCGACCGTCGCGAGGTCGCGATCGTTCTCGAGTCGCAACGCGCCGATCGAGTCCAACAAGAGAATTCGGTCGTCGCTCACGCGCTCGCCGCTCGCCAGATACACCTCGATCGAGTCGATGTGATCTGCAGCCTCGATGAAGTGCCATGTGTCGAATCCGGCCCTCACGGAGACCAGCGACCGGATCGCATTGGCCGCGATGTTGCCCGTGCTGTGCCGATCACACCTCGCGAGGCCTGGCCGGAGGTCGTCGGGACCGAAGTCGAGCCGCGCGAATCCGATGCAGATTCGGTCGGCCGTCCAGATCATCGGCGGGGGATACCCCGGGCGTAGCTCGCCGGACATGGACACGAGGGGCTCCCATCCACTCAACGCAGCGCGTTCGACTGCGAACGACTCAGCTGGCGTCGCCTGTGTGCCCTCCTGCGGTGTCGGCGCGGAGACGAGTTGGACCACCACGACGATGACGATCGCGAGCAGTACGGCTGTGCCGACCAATATCCGACCAATGCGCAGATCCGAGCCACCGGTCTGGGCGGCGGACTTGCGGTCGAAGACGAATTCATACCGGACCGTCATGGTCTGCCGATCGTAGGCCGCGTGCCGATCCCGGTCGACCCGTCGTCCCGGTGTCGATCGGGTCGTCCGGCTGATCGAGAGCCGCGGTCAGGGTGAGAGACGGCTACGTGCCGTGAGGTCCGAGCCGGGTTGCCTGACGGTCCGCCACGACAGGCAGCGGACGTCATCGGCCGCTCGTTGGAGCGGAGTCGATGTATCAGCGATGTACCGAATCCGCGTCGGGAGTGCGGCTTGCCGACTGAGAGCTTCTCACCCGAGCGGCGGGCAGTGAGGCGCGGTCTGTCAACCGCCTTCGTCGGCTTGGGCGTATGGGCTTTCGAGCGCGCTCTCGTGGCCGGCGGTGATGGGCTGGTCGACGCGCTGGCCGCTCTCGCCACCTGGTCCGAACGAGTTCACGACCTGGCGAAGATGAGTCCGATCGGGGACCCCAGGTAGCTGCTGGGGCTGGCCTGGCATCTCAGCGATGTGCAGAGTTTGCGTCGGGAACGCGAAGTCGACTTGCAGTGATTCTGCGAGCCGCATGATGTCGAGGTTGAGGACGTGCCGGGTACGCAGTTCTTCGTTCCAATCGTCGGCATCGATGAAGCAATACACCAAGACGTCGAGGCTGGTGGCCCCGAAGCCGTGGAACTCGACCATGTAGTAGTCCTGACGCATGCCCGGGTTGGCCTGAATGATGGCCCGGATCCCTTCAACGAACGCCTGCATCTGATCCGGCGTGGTGTGGTAGCCGACCCCGAGGGTGGTTTTGTACCGGCGCCAGCGGCGCTGACCCATGTTGTCGATCCCGGAATCCATGAGATTGCCGTTGGGCACGCTGACCAGAGAGTTGTAGAAGGTGCGCACACGGGTCGAGCGAAATCCGACGGTCTCGACGGTGCCTTCGATGCCATCGACAACGACCCAGTCGCCGACCTCGAACGGCTTGTCGGCGAAGATCGTGACACCGCCCAGCAGGTTGCGCACCGTGTCTTGCGCGGCCAGCGCGATCGCAAGTCCGCCGAGACCCAGGCCGGCGACCAGCGATGAGACATCGACATCCAGGTTCTGCAGTACGAACAGGATCCCGACGACGGTCACGAACAGTCGCATCGACGTTCGCAAGAGCGGCACCAGGCTGTCGTCGAGCATCGTCTCGGTCTTGCTGGCGCGCCGTGCGAGCACATCCACGAAGATGTCGATCGCGCGGTAGGCGACCAGGATGATCGCCACGGCGGCGATCAGGCTGGCCACCCCGTGCACAACATCCTCGACGTCCGGATCGAAGTCGAGCGTCGGAAATCCGACTAGCAGTGTGACCCCGATCGCGAGCAGCAGGATGCCCCGGTTGAGAACGCGCCGCTCACTTTCCCAAAACGTCAATTCCTCGCCGGAGTATCGGCGGCGAACGACGACGGCGATCACTCGCAACAACGCGAAGTGCGCCACCGTCGCGATGACGACGAGTACCCCGACGCCGATGTACTGCTCGACCTCGATCCCGAGATATTCGTCGGTGAGCCAGTCAGGCTTGGCGGCGATCACCCTGGCCGACCACTCACAACGACATCACAAGCGGGCCGACGGCTTCAAGCATCTCACCAACCTAACGAGCTGTGGCAGTCAGACCTGAGACCTTCGCTCGCGTCGGTCGAAGCGGCGTGGTGATGGGCGCCTCGGTCTCACCGGCGGGGCTCGCTGGGCCGCTGCCGGGCGGGGTGCCTCGACGACGCTTGCCTCCGATGTCGATGACACAATGAAGGACACCATGGATGACACGGCCGCGACGCTTGCCCCGAACGTGCT
>JAJCXU010000382.1 GCA_029263275.1 Ilumatobacter sp. | reverse complement strand
GTCGCCAGGCTTGAGGTCCTGGAAGTCGTCGAGTCCGATACCGCACTCGAAGCCATCGCGAACTTCGCGGACATCGTCCTTGAAGCGACGCAACGTGGCAATCGCACCCTTCCAAATGATCGTGCCGTCGCGGAGGAATCGCACCTTCGACCCGCGGGTGATGACACCGGACTGCACCATGCAACCCGCAATGGCGCCCTGCTTGGGGACCCGGAAGATCTCGCGGACCTCGGCTTCGCCGGTAACCACTTCCTCGTACTCAGGATCGAGCATGCCGACCATCGCCTGCTCGATGTCCTCAAGCAACTTGTAGATGATCTCGTACAGGCGGATCTCGACTTCTTCTTGCTGAGCGAGCTTTCGTGCCTTGCCATCCGGGCGGACGTTGAAGCCGAGAATCGTCGAGTTGGTCGTATTGGCCAACGTGATGTCGTTCTCGGTGATGCCACCAACAGCGCGATGCACGAACTGGAGGTCGACTTCTTCACGTTCGAGTCGGCGGAGCGATTCGGTGACCGCTTCGAGCGAACCCTGCACGTCTGCCTTCAAGATGATGTTGAGCGACGCCTTCTCACCCGACTGGATCTGCGCAAACAGGTCCTCGAGCTTCGTGCCCGTCTTGACTCGGCTGTCTTCGCGGAGGTGGCGGGCCTTGAGGCGAATGGCGCGTGCCTCGCCGACGGCCTGAGCGACCTTCGGGCTCGGTGCGGTGCGGAACTCGTCGCCAGCCTCGGGAACATCCGACAGGCCGAGGACCTGCACCGGTGTCGACGGGCCAGCGGACTTGATCTGCTCGCCCTTGTCGTTGATCATCGCTCGGACCTTGCCCCAGGCACCGCCGGCGACGATGGGGTCGCCGACCTTGAGGGTGCCCTTGTCGATGAGAATCGTGGCCACTGGACCGCGACCCTTGTCGAGCTGAGCTTCGATCACGATGCCCTTGGCCCGACCGTTGGGATTGGCCTGGAGGTCTTCGATCTCTGCAACGACTTGGAGCTGCTCGATCATCTCGTCGACACCGACACCCTGGAGGGCCGACATCTCAACGACGATCGTGTCGCCGCCCCACGACTCGGGAACGAGTTCGTACTCGGCGAGCTGTGTCAGCACGCGCTGTGGGTCGGCGTTGTCCTTGTCGATCTTGTTGACCGCGACCACGATCGGGACGTCTGCCGCCCGTGCGTGATTGATTGCCTCGATGGTCTGCGGCATCAAGCCGTCGTCTGCGGCGACCATCAACACGACGATGTCGGTGGCATCGGCACCACGAGCACGCATCTGCGTGAACGCAGCGTGACCCGGGGTGTCGAGGAAGGTGACCGACCCGTTCTCGTTGTGCACCTGGTAGGCACCGATGTGCTGAGTGATGCCACCGGCTTCACCGTCGACGACGTTGGCGCCACGGATGTGGTCGAGCAACGTGGTCTTGCCGTGGTCGACGTGACCCATGATCGTGATGACCGGAGCGCGGGGCTCGAGATCCTCATCGTCGTCGGAGTCGTCGAACAACTTCTGCAGTTCGACTTCTTCCTGCTGACCTGGCTCGACCAACAGAACTTCGGCACCGACTTCGAGCGCGAAGAGCTCCATCTGCTCGTCCGCGAGCGTCATGGTCGCGGTGACCATCTCGCCGTTGTTGAGCAAGAAGCGCAGCACGTCAGCCGACGTGCGGTTCAGCTTGGGACCGAACTCTTGCGCCGAAACGCCGCGCTCGATGACGATCTCGCCCTCGGGGACAGGGACGTCGGATGACGTGTAGCCCATGTCCTGCGGTTGCAAGTCGTCCTGGTCGCGACGACGACGTCGACGACCGGTACGGCGCGGAGGCCTGCGCTGACCGCTGGGCCGGTTGCCCGGACCGCGACCAGGGCCGCCACCGGGACCGCCAGGACCGCCACCGGGACGGGCCCCACCGGGGCTACCACCGGGACGAGGCGTGTAGCCGCCTGGGCGACCGCCGGGACGAGTGTTCGAACCAGGCTGCGGACGTGCCGAGCCGGGAGGCGGAGGAATGACCTTGCCACTCGGCGAGAGCGGGCGGCCGGGAGGAGCCGGAACGGGCTTGCCGCTTGGCGAGACCGGCCGGGTGGGAGCGACCGGCGCAGCAGCGTCAGGTGCGATCGATCCTGCTGCGGGCTCAGGTGGACGACCGTCAGCATCGGGGCGAGCGCTCGAGATGACACGGGCAGCCGGCTCGGCGGCCGGTGTGCGCGGCTCAGGCGCTGGCGGAGCCGGTGCAGGTGCGGCGGCCGGAGTGGGATCGACCGAGGGCGATTCACCGACCGGAAGCAGACCTTCAGCGGCTGCGACAACAGCATCGGCGGCGCTCATCGGCTTCGGCGCGACTGGCGTCGGTGCGGCGGCCTCGGGTGCGGGAGCCTTCGGCGCTGGTTTCGGCGCAGAGGAAACCGGCTCGGGTGCCGGCGCGGCTGGAGCCGGTTCCGGCTCAGGTGCGGGCTCTGCAGCGGCGGGGGCTTCAGGGGCCTCGGCCTCAACCGGAGCCTCGACTGCCGCAGGCGGCTCGGGTGCTGCTGCCGCCTCGGACGCTGTGTCGTCGGCAGCCGGAGCCGCTTCGGCCTTCTTGGCCGGAGCCTTCTTCGCCGCGGCCTTCTTCTTCGCCGGCGCCTTCTTCGCGGCAGCCTTCTTCTTGGCCGCCGCCTTCTTGACTGGC
>JAJCXU010000381.1 GCA_029263275.1 Ilumatobacter sp. | reverse complement strand
AGATCGAGATGACGATGCCGAGCATGAGCAGGTGGCTCATGTCGGACCAGGTGTCGCTTGCTTCCTGCATGCCCACGAGCAACATGACCACGAGTGTGAGGATCGTGCCGCCGAGGAAGCCCTCGACCGACTTGTTGGGGCTGATCCAGGCGCGGAGCGGCGTTCGGCCGAACGCGCTGCCAACGAAGTACGCACCGACGTCGTTGGCAACGACACCCACGGCGAGCAACACCAACGTGTCGGTGCCGATGCTCAGCCCACCGAAGAAGTTCGAGTAGCGGATGATCAGCGCGGCGAACGATCCGAGCACGCCAATCCAGACGACGCCGAGCATGGTGATGGCCATGTTCGGCATCGGACCGACCTCAATCGAGTCGGATCCGATGAATCCCATCGCTCCGGCGAAGAAGGCGAACGCCAGCACGAGTGGAATGCCCTGCTCGCCGACCCAATAGGCAACCGCAGGCGCAGCGACACACGCCGCGACCCCGGCGGCCACCGCCGGGCGGTACCCCTTCTCGGTGACCTTCGAGAAGTACTCGATGGCCGCGAGCCCGAGCACGATGCACACGAAGATGATCGCTCCGAGCGGCTTCCACATCGCCGCAGCGATGAAAACGGCTGCCAAAGCGAGACCCGTGGCGATCGCAACGGGAAGGTTGCGCTTGGCTCCCGGGGGCGGACCACCGGCGCTGGGCGGACGCTGGCCTTGGCCACCGCCACCACGGCGCTGCGGTTCGGGTCGACGCGGCATCCCAGATGGGTCGGTACCGATGGTGATACGGGCAGGTTCACGCGGTGCTGGTGCCACCACGTCGTGGAGTTCAGTGGCCTCGTCGGCTGCTGCTGCCGGGACGTTGACGTCAACAACGGCCTCGACGGGCTCGACCGGAGCGTCTTCCCACGAGATCTCGCCAGTCGGGTCTGCGGGAGCCGTCGGAACCGAGCCTGTCGGAGCATCGACCGGGTCGCCCTCCTTCCAGACTGGGGCATCGGACGTGAAGGTCGACCAGACGTCGAGGTCGTCGGTCGAGTCTGGCTCGGCCGGAGTCGGAGCGATAGCCGGCACCTCGCCCGTGGCGTCTTCGGTCCAGTGCTGCATCGAGCCTGAGCCGTCCTCGTCGAGCTGGAGGCGTCCGGCTCCACCCGAAGGCGATTCGGGCCACTCGTCATTCGCTGGAGCCGGCTCGACCGGATCGACAGCGGGCGTGACCTGATTCTCGGAGGTGTTGCCGAAAAGCGGTCCCCCGAACTCGGAGTCGTCGAACGCATCCATCTCGGCTTCGAGGCGGCCCGGACGGCGCCGACCAGAGTCGTTGTCTTCAGGTCGCCAAATGTCGTCAGTCATGGTTGTTCCCCCGGCCCCTCAGATCTCGAGGAGTTCCTCTTCTTTGCGGTTGAGCGCAGCATCGATCTTGTCGACGTGCCCGCTCGTGATTTTGTCGAGTTCTTTTTCGGCGCGATCGAGTTCGTCCTCGGAGACATCGCCGTCCTTTTCCTCGGCTTCCATCGCCTTGCGCGCATCGCGTCGCAGGTTGCGCAGCACAATACGCCCGTCCTCAGCCATGTTCTTCGCGACCTTCACGTATTCCTTGCGACGCTCTTCGGTCAGTTGCGGCAGCGACAGACGAATCGCAATACCGTCATTGTTCGGGTTCACACCCAGATCGCTCTCGCGAATGGCCTTCTCGATGGCCTCCAGCGACGAGCGGTCGTGTGGCTTGATGAGCAACTGGCGGGCTTCGGGCACGGAAATCGAGGCAAGCTGCAAGATCGGAACCGGCGCGCCGTAGTAGTCGACATTGATGCGCTCGACCAGGGCCGGGCTCGCCCGGCCGGTCCGGACCGTACCGAACTGCGTCTGTGTGTGCTCGACGGCCTTGTCCATCTTGTCCATGGCCTCGAGAAGGGTGTCATCGATCACGACGACCATCGTACCCAGGACAGACGTCGGCGCAGGACCATGTGGGCTTTCGTCGAGACTGGCCGCGGCGACTCAACCGCTGACCAGGGTGCCTTCTGAGCCGCCTTGCACGATGCTGCGCAGCGAACCCGGTTTCGACATGTCGAACACGACGATCGGAATGTCGTTGTCACGGCAGAACGCGATCGCCGTCGAATCCATCACCTTGAGGTCCTTCGTCATCACCTCGAGGTAGCTGACCTGCTCATACTTCTGCGCTGACTCATCGGTGCGAGGGTCGGCGCTGTACACCCCGTCGACGCCGGAGTGCGTGCCCTTGATCAGCACTTCCGCTTCGATCTCAGCGGCACGGAGTGCAGCGGCGGTATCGGTGGTGAAGAACGGGTTGCCGGTGCCAGCAGCGAAGATGACGACCCGCCCCTTTTCCAGATGGCGCACTGCGCGGCGACGAATGTATGCCTCGGCGATGCGAGGCATTTCGATCGCGGACTGCACACGCGTTTCTTGGCCCTGACGTTCGAGTGCGTCCTGCAGTGCCAGTGCGTTCATCACAGTGCCGAGCATGCCGATGTGATCGGACTGTGTTGCGTCCATCCCGGTCATCGAACCCTCGCGGCCGCGCCAGAAGTTGCCGCCGCCAACAACCACTGCGACGTCGACGTGCAGATTCTGGCGGAGGTCGATGATCTCCTTGGCAGTGGCCTCGAGCGTGGCGCCGTCGAGGCCCTTGCCTGAGTCACCGGCAAGCGCTTCTCCCGAAGGCTTGAACA
>JAJCXU010000380.1 GCA_029263275.1 Ilumatobacter sp. | reverse complement strand
GCGTTGCCCATCGCGACGCCATGTCCGGCCCATTCGAGCATGGTGATGTCGTTCCATTCATCTCCGAATGCAATGACATCAATCGCGTCGACGTCGAGCTGCTCGCAGACCCACTGCAGGCCGGCGCGCTTGTCGATGGTGGCGAGGCCGATGTCGATCGCGTCGGCACCCATGTGCGTCGCGGCGAGCGTGTCAGGGAGCAGTTGCGGCGCTTCGCTCAGCAGGGCCGGCACCGACATGTCGTCGTGGAATGCAAAGAGCTTGAATGCCTCGGTGCCGCCGAGGCTGAGGACATCATCGGTGGGATCGGTGTCGACCACCGCCGGCATCCGTTCAGCGAAACCTCGCTCGTGGGCCAGTCCCGCGTCGGTGGCAATCGCGAAGCCGGTACCGGGCAGTGCCTGCCGGAACGCGTCGATGGCCTGCCGTGCGAGTCCGATGTCGAAGCCCATCAGGCGGAGGAGCTGCCCGTCGGGAAACGTGCCGATCATCGATCCGTTGGTGCCGACCACGTGCGAAACCGACGTGCCGAGTTGGTCGCCGAGTTCGGCGACCAGGTGTAGCGGTCGGCCCGTCGCGATGACGACGTGGTGGCCTTGGTCTGAGGCAGCGCGCAGTGCCGCGACATTGCGTTCGGAGACGTCACCCCGGGTGGTGAGCAGCGTGCCGTCGAGATCGACGGCGATCAGCTTGGGAGTCACGGCGTCACCGTAGCGACGTTCGGGCGCGCCACGCTGATCGCCGTCCGGAGGCCGACCACTAGCGTTCAGACATGGGCGGATCTGCCGACGAGGTGTTGACGGTGAGCGAGGAGCGGGCCCGAGCGCGCGTCGGCATCAAGTGGACGAGGTATGGCACTGACGTCATTCCGTCATTCGTCGCGGACATGGACTTCGATCCGCCGCAGCCGGTGCTCGACGCCATCCGTGGGCACGTCGATCGTGGCGACCTCGGTTACGGTCCGTTCTCGGCTGAACTGGCTCCCGTCTACGCCGACTGGCAGGAGCGACAGCACGGTTGGCGTCCTGACGAAGCCCGGGTGCGGCCGTTCACCAGTGCCCTGCACGCCCTCGAGGTCGCGCTGTGGAACACCACCGACCTGGCCGACGGCGTCGTCGTTTTCACGCCGATCTACTACCCCTTCCTCGATGCCATTGCCAAGAGCGGCCGCCGCCGCGTGGAATGCCCGCTCGATCCTCACGGGTGGCGCATCGACCCCGAACGACTCGACGCGGCCATCGACTCCACCACCAAGGTGATCCTGTTCTGCAACCCGCACAACCCGACCGGCCGGGTGTTCGACGCGGCCGAGATCGCCGCAGTCGCCGATGTCGCCGAGCGACACGACTTGCTCGTGATCACCGATGAGATCTGGGGAGAGTTGTTGCACCCCGGTGTGGTGCATCGCCCGCTCGCGATCAGCGACGAGCGGTTTGCTGGGCGCCTCGTGACGCTCGGGTCGGCGAGCAAGACCTTCAATCTTGCGGGTCTTCGCACCGCGGTCGCTCACATCGATCATGCGCCGTTGCTTGCGGCGCTCGACTCGATGGCGAGCCACCAGCAGGGGTCGCCGAGTTCGCTCGGTATCACCGGCACGATCAGCGCGTGGACTGAGTGCGACGACTGGATGCACGCCGTGCAGCGCACGATCACCGCCCGACGCGATCAGCTGACGCGACGGCTGGCTGCCGACGCTCCGACGATCGGATACCACGTTCCACAGGCCACCTATCTCGCCTGGCTCGACTTCGGCGCTGTCGCCGTCGGACGCGATGGCGGCAATCACGGCGCGTTGGGCGACGACCCTGCTGAATACCTGCGCGAACATGCTGGCGTCGCGCTGTCCAACGGCCCGAAGTTCGGCACCGGTGGAGTGGGTGTGGCGCGGCTCAACTTCGCCACGTCGGAACAGATTCTTGACGACACGATCGACCGAATCGTGCACGCGATCAACCAATTGGAGGCATCCACATGACCGACGCCACTGCAGGCGACAACGAACAACAGGTACACATCCGGACCGGAGCGCCCGGCGACATCGACTGGGCGTCGACGCTTGCTCGCCTCGACAAGGTGCTCCGCATCCGCACCACACCCATCGGCATGAAGATGTTCGAGACCGTCGAAGAGATGGAAGCGGTGCCGAAGATTCGGCGTCCCAAAGACATTCACACCGCGGACCAGATCGTGTCGATGGCGTCACGGCTCAACTGGACCGTTGGTATCACCGGCGCCGATCTCGTCGGCGCACAGTGCCAAGCCGTGCTCGGTCTCGGGGCCCAAGATGACGAGTGGTACTCGGGCAAGCACATGGCGGGCGTGTGGTTCAAGACGATCGAGGACTCGGCGGCTCACCAGGCCGCGATGACCGTGGTGCCCATCGGTCGCTATCAAGCGATGGCCGTGTCGCCGTTGAGTACTGGACGGCTCGATCCGCCGGACATCTGCATGGTCTACGCCACGCCCGGACAGATGATCTTGCTGATCAATGGGCTGCAGTGGTCGGGATATCAGAAGCTCGAGTGGGGCTGCGTCGGCGAGTCATCGTGCGCCGACTCCTGGGGCCGGGCACTCTCGACCGGAGAACCGAGCCTTTCGATTCCTTGTTACGCCGAGCGCCGCTATGGAGGCGTGCAGGACGACGAGATGTTGATGGCGCTCACGGGAGCGCAGCTCGTGCAGGCCATCGATGGCATGGAAGCGTTGTCACGCAACGGCTTGCGCTATCCGATTCCCCCGTATGGCATCCAAACCGACGCCCGGGCCGGCCTCGGCGCCAGCTACTGAGTCACAGCGGGGCCGGGTACAACTGTGACTCCAGCCGGCACCTGAATCGACCGATGACACTGGGTGGGTCTTTCCAGACGATCATTCGTCGCTGGCGTGTCGGCGCTTGCCGGTTCTCAACTCTTCGGGGCTCCGTTCTGGCGTGACGTCGTGTTCGCCGCTGGGCCCGCTGTTCCAGGCGTCGGCCCATATGGACCGTTGGCCCAAGCCGACGCGAATGGCGTCGAACTTCCAGCGGGCTTCACCTCGCGCCTCATTGGCGTTGCTGGGCAACCGGTCGGGTCAACCGGTCACCGATGGCATCATGCCCCCGACGGAGGAGGTTGTTTCGCAGCACCCGACGGCGGCTGGGTCTACGTGTCGAACTCCGAGATCGGCAGTCAGAAGGGTGGCGCCTCGGCGGTGCGGTTCGGTCCTGACGGCTCGATCGCTGATGCGTACACGATCCTGTCGGGCACCAGCCGCAACTGCTCCGGAGGCACCACGCCGTGGGGTACCTGGTTGTCGTGCGAGGAGGACAGCGCAAATGGCGAGGTCTTCGAGTGCAACCCGCAACAGCCGGGTCAGGGCGTGCTGCGATCGCTCCTCGGCTCGTTCAATCATGAAGCGGCTGCGGTCGACCCGCTGACGAGCGCGGTGTACCTGACCGAGGACTCAACACGCGGTCGGCTCTACAAGTTCGTGCCCACGACGCCGGGCGACCTCTCTGCTGGTCAGCTCTACGCCGCGGTCGTTGCTGCAGATGGCCACGGCGGCGGTCTCGTTTCGTGGACGCCGACATCGTCGAGCGAGCCCGATCGGCAATCGAACACCGCTGAGTTCAACGGCGGCGAAGGCATCTACATCGGCAATCGTGTTCTGTACTTCACGACGAAGGGTGACAAGCGGATCTGGGAGCTCGATCTCGACACGTCGATGCTGACGATCGCGTACGACTGCGACGACCATCCGAATGGTGCGCTCGACGCGGTGGACGCGGTCGTGGTCCACGCAGGGACCCAGCGTGTGTTCGTCGCCGAGGACGGCGGCAACATGGAGGTCGGTGTGATGGCCGAACAGAACGGCCAACGCGAGGTCGCTGCGTTCTGTCGTTTCGCCGGGCACCACGGATCCGAGGTCACCGGCACGGCGTTCAGCCCCGATGGCACCCGTCTCTACGTCTCCTCGCAGCGCGGGTATGACGGGTGGACCGGAATCACCGTCGAGATCTCGGGACCGTTCGACCAGCTGGCGCCAGGACGTCCGAAACCGAAGCCGGTGAACGTGCCCTTCGACGATTCGGGATTCGTCCGCGGCGGCTCGTACGCCAACACGAACTTCGCCGGGGCCTCACTCGAGCGCGTCTGCAACAACGGACGTGACCAGTACTCCCGCCACGCCTACTTCCGGACCGACACGGCGGTCGTTCCCGGCAACATTGGCAATGCGACGCTGTGGATCAATGCCCGGATGGCATCGGGAGATGCTTCCCCGATGGAGCTGGTCAGCACGGACGCGGAATGGTCGTCGAGCGAGTTGACCTGGAACAACCGCCCGGCACCCTGCCAGGTCATCGCCCGGGACTTCGCCATCGAGAGCACCGACGACACCTGGTACGCCATCGATCTGACCGATCACGTCGTCGCCCAACGCAGTCTCGGCACCACTGAGGTGTCGTTCGTGATACGCCAAACCGAACGAAACGGCTGGCTCGGCTACATCTCGTCGATGCGCAGCGACCGCCGGCCGTACCTGGCGATCACGACGACCGATGGCCTGCCCGCCGATCCCGACGCGGCATCGTCCACTCTCGCTGAGGTGTGCCGGCACGAGGCGAAGCAATTCCTGAGACCGACCTCTCGCATCCGATGAGCGTCGTGCGCTCGGCCTGCGCTCGCGCCACGTAGATCGCGTACGGTGCGGCCATGAAGATCTGGCGACTCAAGCAACATGGTGACCCACTCGAGCAGCTCGAGTTGGTCGACGAAGACGCACCGACTCCCGGCCCCGGGCAGGTGCTGATCCAGCAGGAAGCAGTGGGCCTCGCCTTTCCCGACGTGCTGTCGTGTCGAGGCATGTATCAAGTCAAGTCGTATCCCGGTCACACGCCGGGCGGTGAGTCGTGCGGCACCGTCGCAGCCCTCGGCGATGGCGTCACGGGGATCGAAGTCGGCCAGCGC
>JAJCXU010000379.1 GCA_029263275.1 Ilumatobacter sp. | reverse complement strand
GCTCGCGACGTCGTCCGTGTGAGTGGCTTGTTTGTCCCACGATAGGTCCGCGGTGAACATCCGGTCCGGAAGCTCGGCCACGGGATGCTGGTACACCTCCTTGTCGGTGGCGGGTGCGCCGTGGGCGGAGTCGTGGTGATGAAGGTACGTCGTCGTGACGACTGCGACGTTGCACTCGGCGAGCGGCTTGTTGAGCGGGGTGAACGGCACGTCATCGAACGCTGCCCAGCGGTATGGCTGGGTGTAACCCGAGGCCTCGTAGTACTCGCGGGACTTGTCGATGTAGCTGACGTGACTGCGATGTGAGACCTGCCGGTCGGCGCGTTGTGCCATATCGTCGAAGCTAGTTGCCGCTCAGAACAGGGAGCGAGGTGCAGCTGATCGTCCCGCTGGGTTCTGTCGGGGCGCGGGTGAAATGCCGTGATCGCTGCGAGACTGCGGGACGACTCGACCAGGCGGGTCCGCATTCGAAATGGACCGCGATTGAAGTGAAACGACTGCTCGCTCGACTGATTCTCAAGCTCACCCGATTCACCCGGGTCGGTGAACCGCCGACGGATGCCAAATACGTGCTGCTCTGCAGCCCCCACACCACGAATTGGGATCTCCTCAGTCTGTTGATGGCGTCGTGGAGCACTGGCACGAACCTCAACTTCCTGGCCAAGCACCAGCTGTTCCGCGGCCCGATGAATCGACCCATGCGCATGCTGGGCGGTGTGCCCGTGCGGCGCGACGAGCGGCGCGGCATGGTCGAGTTCATGGCTGAGGAATTCGCCGCGGCCGACCAGATGGTGCTCGCCATCCCAGCGGCGGGTACCCGGTCGCACACCGATCACTGGAAGTCGGGATTCTATCGAATCGCTCTCGCCGCCGACGTGCCGATCGGTCTGGCGTTCGTCGATTACTCGACGAGGACGGTCGGCTTCGGCCCGTCGATGACTCCGACCGATGACGTCGAGGCCGACCTCGACGTGTTCCGTGCCTTCTACGCCGACAAGCGTGGCAAGTTCACGGACCAAGAGAGCGACATCCGCTTCCGCGAGGACTGAGAAATCCCGTCAACCATGGCGGCGGTGAAGCAGTTGACAATCCTGGTCATAACAAGTTAGCTATGTCGTTATGGCGGTGACGGCGACTCAGGTTGATCTCGAACAGGCGCTCAAGGCCATCGCCAGCCCCAGGCGGCTGCAGATTCTCGACTGGTTGAAGGATGTCGCAGCGAACTTCCCGCCGCAGGAACACGGCGACCCGGTCGAGCACGGTGCCTGCAACCTGTACATCACCGACAAGCTCGGCGTGTCTCAGCCGGCGGCGTCTCGGCACATGAAGGTGCTGGTCGAGGCCGGGCTGGTCATCGCATCGCCGCGTTCAGGCTGGGTCTACTACCGCCGCAACGATGACGCCCTCGCCGAACTCAAGTCGCAACTCGCAGCGATCTGACCAGGCACGCCCACCGCATTCCCACACTCGCAATCACGCTCAACCGAACGGAAATATCATGCACGAATCACTCGCCAACAAGGTCGTTCTCATCACTGGCGCCGCCGGCGGCATCGGACGCTCGATTGCCAAGCGGTTCGCCGGAGAGGGCTGCAAGATCGTGGTCAATGACGTCAATGCTGAGGCAGCCCAGGAAGTGGTCGACTCGATCACCGCTTCTGGTGGCTCCGCGGTTGCGGCCGTCGCTGACGTGTCCGACAGCGCGCAGGTGGGGGCGATGTTCGACATCCTCGTCGCCGAGTACGGACACATCGACGTACTGGTGAACAACGCCGGCCTGGTCTCGCCGATGCTGCACTTTTTCGAGGCTGACGAAGCGTGGTGGCGCAAGATCATCGACGTCAACCTGACTGGCCACTTCTTGTGCTCGCATGTGGCAGCGCGCATGATGGCCAAGGCCGGTGGTGGGTGCATCATCAACATGAGCTCGGGCGGTGCCACTCGGGCTCACCGTGCGTTCACCGCCTACGACGCGACCAAGGGCGGTATCGAAGCGCTCACTCGGGCGATGGCGCTCGACCTCGGGCCGTACGGCATCCGGGTCAACGCGCTGATGCCCGGCTCGATCGACACCAGCGGTCTTGACCTCGATCAGCGGAAGCTGCGCGGCGAGAACGTGCCGCTCGGTCGGATTGGTGAACCGATCGACATGACCGGCGCCGCCCTGTTCCTCGCTTCCGATGACGCGTCGTACATCACCGGCGACATCATCAAGGTCGACGGCGGAATGCTCGCCCAGCAGCGGTCGGCGACCGTCGACATCATGCTGCCGTCCGACTTCCCACGCGTCGAGGACCTGTGATGTCCGGTCAGGGCGTTCGAATCGGTGCAGACGTCGGTGGCACATTCACCGACGTCGTCATCGAACGCCGCGTCGCAGATCACGGCCCTGGCTCCTATGCCTCGACCAAGGTGCTCACAACACACGACGCACCCGAGCGGGCGATCCTCGATGGCGTCCAACGGCTGGCCGACGACGAGGGCATCGATCTCTCCAGTGGAGTCGTCGACCAGTTCGTCCACGGCACCACGCTGGCCACCAACGCCCTGATCGAACGGCGTGGAGCCAAGACCGCACTGGTCACCACGGAGGGCTTCCGCGACGTGATCGAGACGCGGACCGAGAGCCGCTTCGAGCAGTACGACCTCGACATCGTGCTCCCGAAGCCCCTGATCGAACGCAAGGATCGGTACACGATCGCCGAGCGTCGCGATGCCCGTGGCGGCGTGCTGCTCGAGTTCGACGAGCAAGGCGCCCGACGCCTGATTGACCACCTCGCCTCCTCCGGCTACGAGTCGGTCGCTGTCGGATTCCTCCACAGCTACGTCGACGGCACGAACGAGCGCCGCTTCCGTGAACTGCTGCTCGAACAGCTCCCTGAGATGTCCGTGTCGATCAGCTGCGACGTGTCGCCGCAGATGCGCGAGTACGAACGGTTCAACACCGTCTGCGCGAACGCATACGTCCAGCCGCTGATGGCGTCGTACCTGGTGCGCCTGCGTGATCAATTGCAGGAGCGTGGCATCTCGTGCCCGCTCTATCTCGTGCACTCGGGCGGTGGGCTGATGAGCGTGGAGAGTGCTGCATCGTTCCCGGTCCGCCTGGTTGAGTCGGGGCCCGCT
>JAJCXU010000378.1 GCA_029263275.1 Ilumatobacter sp. | reverse complement strand
CTCACCGAAAACGACCACATTGTAGAGGCCCGAAAACTCCCGAACGGTGTGCTATTCAACCTAGATGCCACCACTCTTGAGGAACAACGTGAAGAGAGACGCAGGACCATTCAAGAGCGGTGCGAAAAGGTTGCCGAGTTGGTTGACCATCTCGAAAACACGCACCACCAGTACCTGCAGTCCGAAATGCCGCGGCTCACCGAACTCTCCGAGAAGGTGCTGTCAGTTCACGGTGAGCAGCATCCTGAGCTTGCCGAGATCGCGGCCTGCTACGCAACACTTCGTGCCGACCTCGAACCGCACCTCGCCAAAGAAGAGCGGGTGTTGTTCCCGATGATCCGCGAGCTCGGTGCCGCTGGAGCGGCGCCTGAATTTCATTGCGGTTCGCTCCGGAACCCGATCTCGGTGATGCTCGCCGAGCATGACACCGTGGGTGAACTCCTCGCCCGACTCCGTGGCCTCACGAACGGCTACCAGCCGCCCGTCGACGCCTGTGCGTCCTACACCGCGCTGTATGCGGGGTTGGCCGAGTTGGAGTCCGACACGCATCTCCATGTCCACAAAGAGAACAACCTGCTGTTTCCGGCCGTCGTCGCCCTCGAACAGCAGTTGTCGTGATCGTTCATCCGCTCACCGACGCCGATCTCGCGAGTCGCACCGACCTCGAAACGCGTGCCGACATCGACCGGCTGGTCGTGACCTTCTACCGGTACGCCGCAATGGACGAACTCCTCGGCCCGGTGTTCGAAGCAGCGCACGTCGACTGGCCCGGCCACATCGAGACACTCACCGACTTCTGGGCCTGGCAGCTCCTGGGTGAGCGTGGCTACGGAGGCAACCCGTTGCGCGCTCACGAACCTGTCCACGCCCGAACGCCGTTCACCGATGCGCACTTCGAGCGCTGGCTCGATCTGTTCACCTCGACCATCGACGAGCAGTTCGCCGGCCCGACCGCCGAGATGGCCAAGGGACGTGCGGCGAAGATGGCCCACGCGATGCGTCGATTGCAGGCTGGCCAACACGGCGAAGCGGCGGAACCGATCGAGCCGATGTTGCCGATCACCGCCGCTGGCGGCCAGCAACGATCCGCGCGATGACCGCGCCAAGCCGTGAGATTCGGCCGCCTTCTGGAATCATCTGCGTATGACCCGCCTGCTCGACCAGACCTACGCCGACGCCCGAAGTCGGTTTCTCACCGCAGCTGCAACCGCAGGTGCTGAAGTCACGTCGTTCCCGCATCCGCTCCGCGGACGTGAGGGCGAAGAGTTGGCGATTGACGTCGCCGTGCTCGGCTCGGCCGATGCCGCGGACGTCCTGCTCATCGTCTCCGGCACACACGGCGTCGAGGGTTACGCCGGGTCGGCTCTGCAGGCGTGGTGGCTCGATGAACGCGCGGGGCAACGTCCGGATGACCTGCGGGTCGTGCTGCTTCACGCCTTCAACCCGGTCGGCTTCTCATGGGTGCGTCGAGTGAACGAGGACAACGTCGACCTCAATCGCAACTTCGTCGACTGGGATGATGTGCCGAGGAACGAGGGGTACGGCAAGGTTGCCGACCTCCTGGTGCCGACGGTGTGGAACGACGAGACGCAGGAATCCACCACCGCAGCGTTGATGGGTGTCGCTGGCGAGGTCGGTCTCGAGCAATTCCAGGAGATCGTGAGCGGTGGTCAATACGACCATCCGACCGGCATCTTCCACGGCGGATCCGGCCCGGTCTGGTCGAACCGTTGGCTGCACGAACACCTGGGTGAGATCGTCGGGGGTGCGCAGCGACTCGGCCTCATCGACCTCCACACCGGTCTCGGGCCGTGGGGGTACGGCGAACTGATTTCGCATCATGCCAAGGGTGCGCCGGGCTATGAGCGCGGCACGGCTTGGTGGGGCGAGGTGCGTTCGATGCACGACGGGGAGAGCGTGTCAGCATCGCTCAGCGGCGACTGGCTGGCCGCCGTTGATGGTCTGCTCCCAGAGGTCGAAGTGACGTCAGCCGCGCTCGAGTTCGGCACCGTCGACGTGTTCGCTGTGCTGCAGTCGCTGCGTGCCGATGCGTGGCTGCATGCGCATGGAGACCCGACAGCGGACGATGCTGCAGCGATTCGGGCACAGGTGCGCGCTGGCTTCATCGACGACGACCCGGCGTGGCTTGCCGCACTGGTCGAACGCTTTGACGCGGTCGCCAGTTCTGCGGTGCAGGTGCTCTCGGAGAGCGCCGACTGACGCGACGAGAGAACGGTTGCCGCGTCAGCGCGGGGCGTTGGTGCGGATGAAGTTGTTGATCACGCCATCGACCAGATCGTCGTTGACGGGTCGATTGGCGAAGAGCCGCGAGTAGATCAACGACCCGGCCAACGATGCCAGCCCGAGTTCGATGTCGACATCCTCGCTCAGGTCCCCGGCCGCGATTCCCGCGGCGGCAATGTCGGCGAACGCGACGCGAATCTCCTGCATGAAGGTGTCGCGCACCAGTGAGACGGCGTCGTCGTGAAGTGCCCGTTCCATCACCATGGCGATCACGCGTGTGCGGACCGGGTCGCGCATGTCGGTGGCGAGATGGTCGAGGAATGTGCGCAGGTCGGTACGGAGGTCACCAGTGACATCGCTCGGCTTCGGGAGGTCGCTCCCCATCGCCTCGGCGGTAGCGAAGAGTAAGTCGGACCGTTCAGGGAAGTGCTTGTAGACCGTCGTGCGGCTGACGCCTGCCGCTGCGGCCACGCGGGCATGGGTGATCGCGTCGGGGCCGTCCGCGAGGAGCAACTGCGCAGCGGCGTCGACGACCGATGCGCGCGACCGTTCGACGCGCGGGTCGATGTCGACATCATCAGTCGACGCTGAGGGGCGGGGGAGCGGTCCGGTCATGGTGGTGTGTGCGGGTTGTGTCGTTGGACACGATGGAAGGTCGATGCTTGCAATACCTCATTGTAGCGAGCATGCTCCCCCTCATGAACAAACTGTCCACAAGTGCGGAAGGTGACATTGTCACCCCGCTGGGTTCAAACGCATCGATTTGGGAACGACTCGGCTCGTTTGCGTTCCGTCGTCGTCGGCGTGTCCTCGCTGCCTGGGTGATCATCCTCGTCGGCACGTTTGCCGCAGTGGGCAGCATCGGCAGCTCATCGGAGAGTTCGTTCGAAAGCCCTGACTCCGACTCCCTCGCCGGCTTCGAGATTCTGAAGGAGAACTTCGGAGTCGGGGGCAGCTTCCTGTCCGGTTCGATTGTCTTCGAAGCCGAACAGGGTGTCGGTGCTCCAGAAGTCGAAGCCGAGATGTCGACATTGTTCGACGAGATCGCGGCCATCGAAGAAGTCACCTTGACGAGCCCCTACTCGTCGATCGGTGAACAGCGTGGTCTCCTGTCAGCTGACGGATCGATCGCCTACGCCAGCATCGACTTCGACGAAAACACCGACGAACTCCGAGCCAGTGAGATCGGCCGTGACATCGAGACACTCGTCGAAGACATCAACATCGACGGGGTCAACATCGAGATCGGCGGTGCCGCTCTCGCAGAGTTCGAGCCACCAGAATCGGAACTGATCGGACTCGCGTTCGCGGTCGTCATCCTGATCTTGGCGTTCGGGTCCGTGCTCGCCATGGGTCTGCCCGTCGGCGTGGCCCTCTTCGGCGTCGGCATCGGCGTCGGCACCATCACGCTGCTCACCAATGTGATGTCGATCCCCGACTTCGCCACCACGCTCGGCGCCATGATCGGCCTTGGCGTCGGCATCGACTACGCGCTGTTCATCGTCACTCGCTATCGAGAAGGCACCCATGACGGCATGTCGCCGCATGATGCCACGGTGCGGGCGATCGATACGGCAGGACGCGCCGTGTTGTTTGCAGGGCTCACCGTTGTCATCTCGTTGCTCGGTATGTACGTGATGCAGCTCGCATTCATCAACGGTCTGGCAACTGGTGCCGCCGTCACGGTGGCGATCACGATGATCGCCTCGGTCACACTCCTCCCGGCCCTGATCGGCTTCGCCGGCGAACGCGTGGAAGTCACCCGCTGGCGCGGCCTGCTCATGGCCGGATTCATCGCCGTCGCGCTGCTCGCGATCGGCCTCGGGTTCCCTCCCGTTGCGGCGGTATTCGCGGTGATGGCAGTCGCCACACTGGTGATGTCGATCTTCATCAAGGGGCTGCGTGAGGTCGTTCCACCGCGGCGCCAGAAGCCGCTGCGCGAGACATGGTCGTACCGGTGGAGCCGTTTCGTGCAGCACCACTCCTGGGCAATGGCCATCGGTGTCACTGTGCTGTTGCTCGTGATGAGCATCCCCGTGCTCGGTCTGCGTCTCGGCTTCGGTG
>JAJCXU010000377.1 GCA_029263275.1 Ilumatobacter sp. | reverse complement strand
TGTTTCCGCATCGGGTTGGGGTCGCCCGGACTGAGTGATGGTGTGACAGATAGCGTCCGAGACGATGGGCCGCAGGTACGACACCGTTTCGTTTCTCACCGACTACGGGCTACAAGACGAGTTCGTCGGCGTGTGCAAGTCGGTGATTCGAGAACTCGCACCGCACGCCGCGGTCATCGACGTGACTCATGGCATTGCGCCGTTCGACGTGCGCGCGGGCTCACTCGCTCTGGCACGCAGCATCAGTTATGTGGCCTCTGGCGTCGTATTGGCCGTGGTCGACCCCGGCGTTGCCACGTCACGCAAAGCCATCGCGATCGAAGTCGCCGATGGGGAAGGCGTCCTCGTTGGCCCGGACAACGGCCTCCTCGCTCCGGCAGTCTCGATGACGGGTGGAGCCGGACGTGCGGTCGAATTGACCAACGTCGACTACCAACTCCACGCCATCGGCGCCACGTTTGCCGGCCGTGATGTGTTTGCTCCGGCAGCAGCGCACCTCTGCAATGGCGTCGATCTGATGGAACTCGGCAATCCCGTCGACGCCGACCTGTTGCTGCCAGGTGTCATCCCGCTCCCCCAAGCCGACGACACCAAGGTCATTGCACAGGTGCTGTGGATCGACCAGTTCGGCAATGCGCAGCTCAACGTCGGGCCTGACGATCTGCCCGCCACGTTCGGATCGCGCATCGACGTGCGGATCAGCGCGCCCACCGACCCATCTGGCGAAGTCACTCGGAGTACAGTCCGCGCCGCGTCATTCGCCGAACTCGTGGGCGGCAGCGTCGGCCTCGTGCTCGACTCGAGTGGGATGCTCGCCATCGCCATGGATCAGCGATCCGCTGCCGAGGAGCTCGCCCTCGATGCCGGCGACCAAGTGACGCTCACGCCAAGCGGTGATGCCGACGCACCCACAGCGCAACCCGTGTCGATCCGCCCGAGCTGAGTTCCGCGCCCGCCCGCTCATCACTCCGCTGGCAGAACCCCTGACCGCGACCCGCGATGAGTCTCCGGTCGGTACGCGCGCCCGCAGACTCATCGCTGTGGCTGGCACGAAGTTCTGACAGTCCGGATGACGTGGCCCTTGTCACAGGTGCGCGAGTGGACCTATGGTGCAGTCCGTAGAACGCGTTCGCCTCTGACGGCGAACAGCGCGTGACGGAGCCGGTGTCATCTGGGGGGTTGATACCGGCTCTGTTCGCGCCCGGGGTCGGCGCCGAGTCCAGGCTGGCGTCAAGCTCCGAGTTCGCGGCTGCGTTCGGTTGCGGCTCGCACCGCCGCCGCGAACGTGCCACGAAGATCACGTTCGTCGAGCACACCGAGTCCGGCTGCGGTGGTGCCGTTGGGCGAGGTGACGTTGCGGCGCAACGTTGCTGGATCGCCGTCGCGGGCCAGCAGCGTCGATGCACCCAGCAGCAACTGGCTGACCACACGCTCGGCAGTCGCCTGGTCGATGCCTTCGGCAACGGCTGCCTCGGTCAACGCTTCGGCGACCAGGAAGATGTACGCCGGGCCCGAACCGGCCACGCCAGTGAACGCATCGAGTTGTGCTTCGGGCAGGCGATCGACGATGCCCACTGCGCTGAGCACTGACTCCGCCCATTCGAGATCGTCAGTGGTGGCGGCGGTCCCACCGGCAATCGCCGAGGTGCCTTGACCAACGAGCGCCGGGGTGTTCGGCATACACCGGACAACGGCCACGCCAGCGCCGGCGGCCGCCTCGATCGTGGCGATGTTGACACCGGCGGCAATCGACAGAATGCGCGTGGAACCAGCAGCAACCGCGGCGGCCGCAGCGTCGGGAACACCGGGCGGCTTGACTGCCAGGACGACGGAACGACATGGCGGGATGGCATCGACGACCGCGACGCCAGGAAACATCTCGACGAGTTGGTCGCGGCGCGCTGCGAGCAACTCGACCACCGCCAACGTGCCCGGATCGAACGCCCCAGATTCGATCATTCCGCCGAGGAGTGCGGCACCCATGTTGCCGCCGCCGACCATCACCACGTCGACCGCGTCGACGGCTTCAGACGCATTGGCCAAGACAGCCTCGGCGGATCGTGCTGATGGCTTGACGTCACTCATGCGGCCGAAGTTACCGGGAACCGCCCGGGCGGATACGAGGGACCGACTCCCCCGAGACGTACCCGCCCGGACACTGGGACAGTGGGCATCGACGCGAGCCGGGCGGAAACCGAACGGGAATACGAACCTGAACGACAAGGCGGGACCGTCCGCGGCGCGGACGATCGGGTGGGCTCAGCCGGTGAAGCGGCTCGCGAATCCGATGCGAATCATGCCGGTGAAGCACTGCTCAACTTGGGCATACAGCGTGCCGAGCACACCGTCGAGCCCATCACGATCGACCTGATCGAGGGCGACTTCGCCACGCAGAAAGATCGCGTCCTCGACGCCGATGGAGAATCGAGCGCCCACCAAACGATCGTTGCGCCGCAGTACGTGTTCGTACAGCTGCGCATGGTTCTCTTCGGGAGCAGGCATCACGTAGGTCTCGTACCTCAGCGTGCGTTGGCCCAGCGTGAGCCAGACCGTGGTGAAGTCCTTGTCGTCGCCGCGCATCCGAACGAACCAGCGGACGTCCTCGTCGGGAGATCGATCGACCGCAACGATGTGATCGTGGGCTGCATCGAGCTCACCGAGCCACTCGTCGATCTGGCGTTCGAGCACAACGAGCTGCTCGCCGGTGAAGGCTTCGATCACGACACGACCCCAGCGGCGGGACTGACGGGTGTCGGATTGCTCACGATCGCCGCACCGTTGGCCTTGCTTCTCTCGACATCCGCGAGGACGTCGGCGAGGTCGCGTACCTCTGTGACATCGTCGACGTGACAGCTGACGAGTTCGTCTGCCGCGTCAAGGTCGACGTAGAGCGACCGGAGCCGATCAGCTGCTGCCCTCCAGGTGTACGAGCGAGCCCGCTCTTCGGCCGCAGCGCCCATCGCCGCGGCGAGGTCGGGGTCGTCGAGAATGGTGGCCATGGCCGCAGCGAAGTCGGTGGGGCCTCGCCCTTCGATCAGGAAGCCGGTCTCACCGTCGTCGACCAGGCTGAGCAACCCGCCGACAGCACTGGCCACCACCGGAATGCCGCATGCGGCCGCCTCGAGTGCGACCAGTCCGAAGCTCTCGCTTCGGCTCGGCACGAGCACCACATCGGACGCGCGATACCACGACGACAAGATGTGGTGAGGCTGCGGCTCGACGAAGTGCACCTGATCGTGCAGGCCGAGTTCATCGACGAGCGCATGCGCCTCAGCCGCTTGCACATCGCCGTTGCGTCCACTCGAACCACCAACGATGGCGAGCTGTACGTCGTCCCGTTCGAGCGCTGCGAGCGCCCTGATCGCCACATCGGGACCCTTGAGCGCTTGGATTCGACCGACGAACAAGATGAGTGGGCGGTCCTCCTCGAAGGAGATCGCCTTGCGCGCCGCGGTTCGGTCGCCAGGAGCAAAGAAGGCGTGCTCGACGCCAGGCGAGATGATCTCGATGCGGCCAGCAGGGTCGCCATAGAGCCGCCGGAACTGCTCTTCTTCCTCGACACAACTGACACAAATCGCGTCAGAGCACTGGATGATTTCGGCTTCGGCGCGATCACGCCACCTCGGCTCGGGGTCGCCTCCCTCGGCCTTGACCCGGGCAAGCGTGTGGAACGTCGACACGAACGGCACACCGAGTTCGTGCTTGAGATGGTGGCCAACGACACCGCTGAGCCAGTAATTGCCGTGAATCACGTCGGGCATCTCGTTGGCCTTGATCCACTCGATCACACCGTGACAGAACTGATCGGAGATCTCGGGCAGCGCTTCCTTGGGCAGGTGGTGCGGGCCGGCCTCGATATGAACGACCCGGTGGCCGGGCTCCACCATCACTTCGGCCGGCAGACCTTCGCGGTCAGCCCTGGTAAAGGTGGTGCACTCGACACCGGTCTGGGAGAGCGACGACACCAGCTCACGCACGTAGACGTTCATGCCCCCGCTGTCGCCGGAACCGGGCTGCAGGAGTGGTGAGGTGTGGAGCGAGATCACTGCGACACGTTGAACCACGGCGTCGACGCTAACGGTCGTCGGTCGGCGGCGCTACGTGTGCGCGCAAGCAATTCGCGCCGCCGAGACGCAGATCGGAGGGTCAGTCGGCGAGGAGGGAGTCGACGCTGGCTTCGCCATCACGGTAGCGACGCACCAGTTCAGCGCTCAACGCGTCGAGACGATCGAACCGCTCGCGGCGGTCAGACGAGACGCGGGCCTCGAAGCTGGCGATGGCATCGGACAGCGTGACGAGTTCGGCGTCATCGAGGTCTTCCAGCCGACTGAAATGGTGCTCGGAGCACACCGCGTCGAGCTCATCGGCCAGGGCGTTGTCGCTCAGATCTTCGGTGGGGCGCGGCGGGCGGGCCGGGCCACCGGTGAGGTGTTGGCTGAGCACACCGCCGATTTGTTCGTTGAGATCGGCGTCGGGGCCAGCGTCGCGACGGGCATGTTGTGTCTTCACGAGGTCGAGCCGAGCTTGCGCGACGCGACGGGCGTATGACACGACGTCGTCTTCATGCTGCAGTTGTTGACGCAACGCACGCAGTTCGTCGAGCGACAGATCAGCGGGGTCAGAGCTGATGGCGGTGTTGGTGTCGGTCACGTGGATCCTCCAGAGACGGGCGGGAGTACCGCCACTTCATCGTGCGGCCCGACCGTGGTGTCGGGTGCAACATCGTTGCCATTGACCCAGATTCGGCAGGTGGCGAGCACCTCGGCAAATCCGGATCCGTAGCGGTGGGTGGCAGCTGCGAGTACCTCAGCAACGGTGGTGGCGTCGAACACGTCACTCCCGGTGCCTGCGGCTTCGCGAGCGGATGCGAACAGTCGCAGCTTCGCCATGGCCGACAATCTAACGGTGTCGGGCGGCGTGACTGGGACACAGCGCGACGCAGAGTGGTGCCCTCCACAGGACAACGTCGACACCGCGGTCATCGTCGTAGCTATCGGCACCTTTGATGAGGAACTTGAGCAGAAATTCAAGAAATTCTCATCATCGCCTGTTCAGAGGCTCGGAGCCTTGCGGAGAAAGGGTTCGGTCCTGGTCAGGGGTCCGCGACGAACGCGTCGGTGGGTGTAAGTCCGGCGACGAAACCGATGGTTGCCACCACCAAGGTCAGTCCGATTGCCAGGTGACGTACCGACGACTCCTCGAGGCGCCGCGTGGCGCCATAGTGACCGAGGTCGGGTCGGGGCATGCGGCGCATGGCGAGGCCACCGGTGGCGACCAGGCCAAAGGCAATCGACATTGCCACCACTCTCGCTTGGTGGTCCATCGGACCGAGACCGTGGGTCCACCGGTCGCTGATGCCGCGCAACGCGATGCTGATGTTCAGAGCGATGAGTGTGGCCATGGTCATCGTCCACCGAATCGGGAGGCCCGAACGCGACACGCCGTCACCGAGGCCCGCACCGATCGAGGCCATCGACCAGATCAGTCGCGCCAGCGGGCGAATGTGCCCACCAGAGAGCAGCCAGTGACCGGCTGAAAGGAGCACGATGCCAGTCCCGAGCATGACGATGCGCCCGGTGGGTGGCATCTCGAACGGGGTGACACCGGTGAACAGGACGATCACGAGCGCCACGACACTGACCAGGCGACGAAGCCCGTCGAGTGCGACGACCGACCACGCGGCCTCGCGCAGATTGGTCGTCCCGAGTTGGGCGTGACGATCAAGCCGACGCTGTTCGCCGAGCACGCGGATACCGCGGCGGGCCCAGGCGATTTCGCCAGTGTCGTCGGGGCCGACGTTCGACAACAGGACACCGGTCGGATCGGTACCGCCGAGGTCGCGTTCGTGGGTGATATGGCCGAGGTCGAGTGCTTCAGCGAGCAACATCGGAAGTTGACGATCGGCATCGGTGGCACGTCGGCTGCGGCGCCATCCAGGCCGACCAGCGAACAATCCGGCGGTGACAACGAGCGCCGCGGAGATCGCGACAAATTCGAGGACCAGGACACCGACGGCGATGACCGACATCTCGAGGGTTCTGAGCCGCCACGACAGCCATCCAAGCCAGCCGGCCAATCCGGCAAGGCTGAAGACGAGACCCACCCATCGTCCGGCAGATGCGGCGACGGCACCGAGGGCGCGGCCGATCGCAAGTCGAGGTCGGTAGACGTATGGAGACGGGTTCTGCAGCACGATGTTGTTGCTTCTTGACAGCCGCGAGGGGCGCACCGTGGTATCGGCAGAAACGTTGACGTCCTTGAGGGCAACCGTGCAGGGTGCGGGTCAGCAACGGTCGGCGGGCGGTATCGTTCCGCCACTGTGGGAACCGACAAACGCGAACGTCAACGGGCCAACAAGGCCGCCAAACAACAGCAGGCTGCACGCGCCGAGACGCGCCAGAAGGGCACGCGGATTGGCGTGATCGTCGTTGGCGCCATCGTCGGCGTCATCGGCATTGCCTTTATCGCCAACACCTTCGTCGGTGGCGACGACGACGCGAGCGCCACGACGTTGCCCGAGGCGACTGACGACGTGGGTACCGACATCGCTGACGGCGCCGTGTTCGAAGCAACCGGCGAGTTCGTTCCCGACGGTTGCCCGTCACCGGACGGGTCGGCGAGCAAGCAACAGACGTTCGAATCAGCGCCTCCGATGTGCCTCGATCCCGAGAAGGAATACAGCGCGCTGGTCACCACCAACAAGGGTGAAATCGAGATCCAGCTCGACCAAGCGAAGGCGCCAGCCACGGTGAACAGCTTCGTGTTCCTCGCTCGCAACCACTACTTCGACGACACGACGTGCCACCGGATCATCCCCGGCTTCGTCGTGCAGTGCGGTGACCCGTCCGCCACCGGTGGGGGCGATCCGGGCTACAAGTTCGCCGATGAGCTGCCCGCCGCGGGCGAATACCAGATCGGTTCGATCGCCATGGCGAACAGCGGCCCCGACACCAACGGCAGCCAGTTCTTCATCATCTCTGGTGAGGACGGCGCGGCACTTCCGCCGAGCTATTCGCTGTTCGGCGAAGTGACCACCGGGCTCGACGACACCGTCGTGGAGATGGAAGCCGTCGGCACCGCGTCGGGCAGCCCGTCTGAGCCAGTCGACATCGAATCAGTCGTCATCTCCACCAACTGAGTCGACGCACCGACCGGTCAGTGCAGCGCCCGGCGCGTCATTGATCGAGCGGGTGAGGGATTCCGAACTCTCGATAAACCTCGATGTTCTCGCGGGCATCGCCCGTCGGCTGTCCGACGGCGAACGTCGTGCGATCCTGCTGGGCATACCAGCACGGCCAGACGTCGCCGACCCGTGGTTGGTTGGTCTGGTCGAGCAGCAGCTTCTTCTCGCCGTCGAAGCGAGCGCTGCCATCGAGCGGTTCGATCTCGAATCGCACCACGGTGCGGATGTAGATCTCGTTGACGACCGTGCCGGTCGGCTGCATCCCGACAATCTGTGCGCGGCCCTTGCTGCCGGTCTTGACC
>JAJCXU010000376.1 GCA_029263275.1 Ilumatobacter sp. | reverse complement strand
TCACGATGAAGAAGTGCGTCGAATTGCACGTGGCAACGAACCCTTGCGGATCGAGCATGAGTCCCTCGTCGGCACCCGCCTTGGCGGCTTGAATGCATGCGGAGATGCAGTTGAGCTTCGAATGCGAGTTCCACTTCGGGTCTTGGACGTCAGGGCGGCCCCGACGCGTCGAGACGGTGTACAGCCGCACGCCTTGCGTCAAGGTCTCCGGCCTCGCCTCCTTGTACTCGGGGATGATCACGATGGTCGCCGGTGTGATGGTGAAACGCGGATCTTGATAGGGCGTCGACTTCACGCCACGGGTCACCATCAGCCGGATGTGTACTCCGTCGGTGTCGGCGCCCATGTGGTTGGCATCCAGAGTGGCTTGGATCATCGAGGTGAGCTCGGCGGGTGAACGGCCGATGTCCATGTCGAGTCCTTTGGCACCCTCGTACAGGCGGCGGAGATGGTCATCGAGGAAGGCGAGCTTGCCTCCGTGGACCCGGATGCCTTCCCACACGCCGTCGCCGAGCATGAAGCCACTGTCGAAGACCGACACGACGGCCCGCTCGCGCGGGAGCAGCTCGTCGTTGATGCCGATCACGATGTGTTCGTTGCGCGGATCGATGTCGTAGTCGTGAGTGCCATGCGCCATCACGTCATCATGCCAGTGACAGCCCATTCGGGTGCCGGCCCTCTAGCGCGGGCCGCCGTCGATGTCGATCAAGGCGCCGGTGGTGTAGCTCGACGCGTCGCTGGCGAGGTACAGCGCAGCGCCGACGATTTCGCCAGGTTCACCGCCCCGCTCCAGGGCGAACGAGTCGGCAGCGCGGGCTTGGAACGCTTCGAGGTCCCATGCCTTGGAGATGTCGGTGAGGAACGGGCCGGGCACGATGCAGTTGACGCGGACGCTTGGACCGAACGTGCGCGACAGTCCGTACGTGAGGTTGTTCAGCCCGGCCTTGGCAGCGCCGTAGACCAGTTCCTGTGGGCTGGGGCGATGAGATGCGATCGACGAGACGAAGATGATCGAACCACCCTTGCCGCTCTCGACCATCCGCGTGCCGATCAACGCCGAGAGCCGGAACGGGCCCTTCAAGTTGACGTCGAGCACCTTGTCGTACAGCTCCTCGGTGATCGAGTCGACCGACTTGTACAGCGGTGACATCCCGGCGTTGTTGACGAGAACGTCGACCCTGCCGAACTCGTCGTACGCGAGATCGGCCAGTCGCTCGCTGTCGGCCCAGTTGCCCGCGTGGTACGCCACAGGAATGGCGCGTCGCCCCGTCGCCCGCGTGACCTCGGTGGCGAGCTGTTCGCAGTTGTCGAGCTTGCGGCTCGCGATCACCACGTCAGCTCCACGTTCGGCAAACGCCATCACCATCTCGCGCCCGAGGCCGCGAGAACCCCCGGTGACGACCGCGACTCGATCGGTCAGATCGAAGAGGTCCCGCGCTTCGCGCGCATCGGATGGGCTGCCCGTCGGGTTGTCGCTCATGCCCTGAGATGTTGGCATGCGCGCCGCGACAATCGCTCAGCGACCGCGCAGCCGCCGAGCGATGACCGTCACGATGGCTGCCGCCGCGACGAGCGCGCCGAACGCGGTGGTCGCCCGTCGCTTCTCGAGCACACCGGCCTGGCCGATGCCGCCGATCGAGCCTGCCGATCCGACCGATGCAATGGATCCGGCAGACCCGACGGAGAGGATGGAGCCGGCCGATCCAATCGACAGAATGGAACCCACCGACCCGATTGACAGAATCGAGCCGACGGACCCGATCGACAGGATCGACCCGATCGAGGCAGTCGAGCGGACGCTGCGAATCGACAACACGGATCTGATCGACCGGATCGAGGTGCCTGCCCGAGGTGGGGCGACGGAGTCGACGAGGAGTATCGACGATGGACCCGGGAGCGTGGAACGTTGCGACATGGGTGCAGTCTTGCAGCCTTGCGGTCGCGCTTGGCCGTGGCCTGGATCGGGCGGCGATCTGGCCCTGTGTGACAGGTCGGTAACCTGCGTGACATGAGCGATCAGATTCTTGACGTCGATCTTCTTGCCTTCGAAACCGGGAGCTCCGAGCAGCGCCGAGCGGTGGTCGACGGCGTCACCCGCAGTTTGGCGACGGGATTCGTGTACACGAGTCACGACCTCTCCGAGGATCTCCTCGACACCGCCTACGGGATGCTCCGCGAGTTCTTCGAGAAGGAGCCGGAGGAGAAGCAGCGATTCACACCTGCTGGCGCGAATGGCCAGACCGGCTACACGGGACTGCTGGTCGAGACCGCGGCATCGAGTGACAAGCCGGACTGGAAGGAGATGCTCAACTGGTCGACACCGATCGCCGCTGGCCATCCCTTGAAGCGAAACTTCGCGATGGCCTACCCCGACCAAGTGCTCCCCGAAGCTGTGGTGCCAGGAATCACCGAGGTGCTCTACCGCTTCCACGACTCGATTGCCGATCTCCAGCGACGGTTTCTCCGCATCATCGCGGAAGGGATCGGCTGTCACGAGACGTTCTTCGACGACATGGTCTCCGACGGGCCCACGCTCACACGCGCCATCCGGTATCCGTCTATGGGAGAGCTTCCGGGCTCCGACGCTGATGACGGCAACGCTCACGTGTGGGCGGCTGAGCACGGAGATATCAACCTGATCACCGCATTGCCGCGGGCGACGGCGCCGGGGTTGCAGGTCAAGGTCGGCGATGACTGGGCCGACGCGGTGGCGCCCGACAATGGCGTCATCATCAACACCGGCATCATGCTCGAACGTTTGACGAACGGGGCCATTCCGATTGGCTGGCACCGCGTGGTCGCCTCTCCGGGCTACACCGGTGAGCGATACAGCGTGGTGCAGTTCTGCCACCCGCGTCCGTGGACCGTGCTGTCGCCGGTGCCGTCGTGTTGCACGCCAGAGAACCCGCAGCGGTTCTCCGCCATCAGTGCCGCCGACGCGCTCGACGAGGTGCTGTACGAGATCAACCTCATCGAAGACGCTCGTCGAGTTGGGGACTGACGATCGGAATCACACCGTTGTTCAGAAGCGCAACAGCGGGCTGCTGACGGCGTCGTCGCCGGCGAGCGCGAGCTGCAGCCACACGTCGGTGGGGAGATCGAGCCCGAGCCACCAGTGAGCGGGAATCTCTGTCGAACCCTCGGCTCCGGGTCCGTAGTGACCGGTCGGAACCCAGCCGCATCCGGGGCCCGGGCTGATGATTGCGGCCCAGCCTGATGCGTGGACCTGGCCGGTTGACGTGATGATCCACTCGGAGTCGATTTCGTCGTTGTTGTCGGTCGTTTCGATGACCACCGCGTTGTGCGTCTCGGACCGGGCGGGGACTGCCCAACGGCCAGTGCCGTTCTGACACCCTGTACGGAACAGTGCGTCGACGACCGGGCCGAAGGCGTCGACTGGCGTGCCGTCGAGATCGTGGATCGACAGACGAATGTGCGGGGCAACCGCATCGGGGTCGAGGTAGACGGAGGCATCGGTGGGGACTTCACCGCGGACGCCGAGTGGAATGGGATCGGTGTCGCCCATGAACCCGATGATCTGTCCGGCCCACACGGTGGTGCCGACCTCTGCCAGCGCAGTGAGGCGGAGGTGCGCCGGTGCGTTGCCGTCGGACGTGCCGGGGTTGTCGTCGTTGAATCCGCTGTACACATAGCTCCGGCCATCGATGTCGGTGATGGCGACGGAGATCGGGCGGCCCGAATTCGGCTGGTCGTCGACGGCGGTGACCACGCCATCGACTGCGGCCCGAACCGGCTGCAGCTTGACGCCGAACAAGAGGCTCGGCGCGGCGTCGGAGCAGAGCCCGACCGCTTCGAAGTCAGCGAGTGACTGCAATTCGGACGGGTCGGCCGATTCGTCGGCCTGGCAGTCGGGGACGGCGAGGTTGACGGGGCCGAGGACGGGGAATTCGATGCTGGGCACACCGTCGTCGCGCTGCGGTGGCTGTGGCGCGAGTCCCAAGGCTTGTTGGGCCTGAGCGGATGACGGGGTTGCGGGCACGGGTTGGCCCGAGATCGTGGAGAAGGTGACCAGCCAACGTTGCTGATATTGCCGGATGGTGAGCGTGTTGCCGGCCGACGGCACGGGGACGACGTCCATCAGCGCGGGAATCTTGGCTGC
>JAJCXU010000375.1 GCA_029263275.1 Ilumatobacter sp. | reverse complement strand
TGGTCGTCGCGGGCCGGGCTGCCGACATCGGGGCCGGCATCGGGCTGGCCGCAGCGGCGATCGACGACGGGCGGGCCGCTGCGACGTTGGCCCGGATGGCAGAGGTCTCGCAGTCCGCCGCGGGCGAAACGTGACCGTCGTTCTCGACGACGGGTGCTTCGTTCGCGCCCCAGCATCATCAGCCAACCTCGGCGCCGGCTTCGACGTGCTCGGTATGGCGCTTGACCTGTATGCCGACTGCGGTCTCGGTGCGGCGCCGGACGACGCACAACAGCTCGACACGCACCATCCCGGGCGCATTGCGTTCGAGGCACTCGGTGGGAGCGGCCCGATGTGGATGCGCTGCAACATTCCGATGGCCCGCGGCCTCGGCTTCAGCGGTGCCGCCCGCGTCAGCGCGGCCGCATTGGCGGCGGTTCAGGCCGGTGGACCCGACGGGCTCGCTGACCGCAGTGGCGAGATCCTGGCCTTCACGACCGAACTCGAAGGCCACGGCGACAATGTCGCGGCCTCACTCCACGGTGGCGTGACGGCGTTCGTCGAGGGCGAGTACGTATCGGTGCCAGTCGGCCCGACGATGGCTGCCGCCTCGTTCGTGGCGTGGGTGCCGGGCGTGACGACATCGACCGACAAATCCCGCCAAGCGCTGGGTCCGACCGTTGATCGGGTCGACGCCGTGCACAACATCGGTCGTGCGATCCAGTTCGTCATGGCATTCGTTCATGACGATCCATCTTTGCTGTCGTCGGGGGCGATGGATCGAATGCATCAGGCCGTTCGTCTGCCTGGCGTGCCCGGAGCGCACGATGCGCTCGACGCCGGCATCGCCGCGGGCGCCTGGGCCGGTTGGCTGTCGGGCAGCGGACCCACCGTGGGCTTCATGTGTTCCCACGACGACGCTCCGACTATCGCGGCGGCGCTACCGGCCGGCGGGCACACCAAGCTGTTGTCGATCGACACCGAGGGCTGTCGCGTCGAATCCTGACGCGCGGTCGGTCAGCCCGTCGTGCCGTCGATTGACTCGCGGATCAGATCGGCGTGACCGAGATGGCGGGCGTACTCCTCGATCATGTGGATCATGATCCACCGCAGGTTCCACGGCTTGTCGTTCTTGTCCATGCGTACGCTGAGCTGATCGAGTGTCTCGGCATTCGCGATGACGTCGCGACATCGATTGCAGGCATCGACGTACAGCGTGAAGAGTTCTTCGCCGGTGTCGTCGGCCGCGGTCGTCAGCTCCCAGTCGGCGTCCTCGTCCCACGGCGCTGATGCCCAAGGTTCGCGTTCGTCCATGCCAAGAAATCGGTGTTCGAACCAGCTGTGCTCGACCAGTGCCATGTGCTTGACGAGCCCGCCGAGTGTGAGATCCGATGCCCCTGTGGTCTGGTGCAACTGGTCGTCGGTCAGCCCCCAGGCGCGTTCGTGGAACTCGAGGCGGTGGAGGTCAAGAAACTCGACGAGCGCGGTGATCTCGCTCGGTGCGTGACTGAGTTGGAAACGCGGCGGAGGCGCGAGTGATTCGTCCATGCCGGGACCCTACGACGCTCGAAGATGAGGAACCGCGTCGTTTGCGGCCACGGGGAAGTCCCAATCGCCTGAACACGTCGCCGTCGCAGTCGCGGCGTGCTTCTCGAAGAACTTGGCGAGCACCAAGGCCTCATCGATCATCTCGCGACTGAGCGGCATGCCGAGCGGCACCGACTCGGGCGGTTCGACAGGGAGTGCCTTGGTGACCGATCCGTCTTGGGTGACATCGACCAGTCGAGCATGTTCGACCACCCACGTCGTGCCCTTGACGGTGATCTGCGCTCGATCGGCAGACCGCAGTGTCTCGACGAGCCGGTGCCGCTTCACGGCGCCGAGCAGTGCCTGGAGCCGGTCGCGTAGCGTGGCGGCCTCCTCGAATCGCTGCTGGTTGGCGAGCGCATGCATCTTGTCGTGCAGCCGCTCGACCACGATTGCAGGGTCGCCGGTCATCGCCCGACGCGTGACCTCGACCACCCGCGCGTATTCGGCCGCGTCGGCCGTTCCCGAACACGGGCAGTGAGCGACGCCGAGTTGAGCAGCACTGCACATCGGAGCATCGTCGGGCGGCACGAAGTTGCGCCCCAATCGTTCGGTGCACCGCCGCAATGGCACCGCGGTGTGCAACGCGTCGACCACGAGGTGCGCCATCGTGCGCGACGGCAGCGGTCCGAGGTGGATGCCCTTCTTGGCTGGATTCTTCACGATCGACAGGCGTGGCCACGGCTGATCGATGTCGAGCTTGACGTAGCAGTACTTGTCGGCGCGAGTGCCTTTGCGGTTGAAGCGAGGGAGCATGCGGGCGATCAGACGCTGCTCGATCACTTCGGCGGTGATCGGATCAGGAAGTCGAAGATGGCGCACCGTCTGTGTTTCACGCAGCATCGGGCCGATCTTGCGGCGGTCGTCGCTCCCGAAGTAGCTGCGGACGCGCTGGCGCAGATTGGTCGCCTTGCCGACGTACAGGACCTGTCCCTGATGGCCGCAGAACATGTAGACGCCGGGGGAGCGGGGCAGGTCTGCCGTCATCTTCAACTTGGCGGCCTGAGGATGACCGGCGAGCTTCGAGAGTGCGATGAGATCATCCAGGCCGAGCACGCCCATGCCCGAGGCTCGCTCGATGAGGAAGTGCAGCAGGTCGGCCGTGGCCCAGGCATCGTCGAGGGCGCGGTGGCTTGGCCGATGCTCCAACCGCAATCGGTCGGCCAACGTCCCGAGCTTGCAGTTCGGCACTTCGTCGCGGACCAGGCGGCGGGCAAGTGGGAGGGTGTCGACGATGGTCCCCTCGAGGCGAGGGCGGTCGGCGCGTTCGAGCGCAGCCCGAATGAACGCCAGGTCGAATCCGACGTTGTGCCCGACGATCACCGTGCCGCCCGATTCGGTGTCGCCCATGAACTCGAGCAACGCCGGGAGCACGGTCTCGATTCGCGGCGCAGGAGCGACGAGGGCATCGCTGAGTCCGGTGAGGATGGTGATCTGAGGCGGAATGGCGCGGCCAGGGTTGACCAAGGTCTGGAACGTGCCGAGTACTTCACCGCCCCGTACCTTGACGGCACCGATCTCGGTGATCATGTCGTCCGTGCGGTTGCCGCCAGTGGTCTCGAGGTCGACCACACAGAACGTGACGTCGCTCAAGGGCCGTCCCAGATCGTCGAACGATCGCTGATGAATGTCTCGAACGCCCCCAACTGGCATTCGTGCAACTCAAGCACGAACATTTGTCCGTTGTCAATGCCATCAGGCAGAAAGATGTTCGCTTGCCTGTCATCGGGGACGGCGAACTACACAGATTCGCCTGAGTCCGGTCGGGTAGCGTCATGGACATGGCCGATATCGAGCACAAGCACCTTCGCAGTGCGCTCGAGTTTGCCGTGCTCATGGCCTCGGAGGGACAGAAGCGCAAGCCGACGCTGCCGTACCCCAAGGAGCTGAAGCCGTTCTTCAACAAGCCGCGTCTGCCCAGCGCTGCGCTCGGTCGGCTCCGCCGGGTGGTCGACAACGACCCCCTGTTTCGGTCTCGGCTCTCTGCCGGAGCGCTGCCCGAACTCGTCGACGAAATCGGCCGGCTGTGGCTCGAACACCGTGACGGTTGGGAGGCCCGGGCGACTGAACTCGCGTCCCAGATCGATGCCGAGTCGCAGTCCGGCGACCTTCGCGCCCAACTGCGTCGTGCCGACAAGCGACGCGATGCTGCCGAACAGGCTGCCGCTCGAACTCGTGCCGAACTGCTGCAGCGCAATGAGTTCATCGAGATGCAGACCACCGAGGTCGATGACCTGCGAGCCGAAGTCGCAAAGGCTGGTGAGCTGCTTGCGGAGATGAAGACCGAATTGACTGACGTGCGTATGGAGATCCGCCACGCACGTGATCGGGAGGCCGCTGCCGTGGCCAAGGCGCAAACGGCCGAGGAGCAGTTGCGTTCCGCTCAGCAGCAACCAGCGCCCGTCGAACCGGTGCAGCCCCCGGATCACCATGACGACATCGCTGCTGCGGCCGTGGC
>JAJCXU010000374.1 GCA_029263275.1 Ilumatobacter sp. | reverse complement strand
CTCGGGCACCGCGATCGGCACGAGCGTCGACTGCACCATCGCGCCACCGGTCCCTGCGAAGAGTCCGCCTGCGCCGACGAGGAAGCCGGCGGGCAGGTAGCGCCACTCGCCGCTCAACGATGCTGCGAGGAGTGGGCCGATGAATACGAGGGGTGCCGCGACGACAACCACCGATCGAGCCTTGGCGCGCACGAGCAGCATCGGGTCGACACCACACAGCAACTCGTTGCTCAGGGCCGGCCCGTCGGAGCCGAAGCAGTTCCCCGCCATGAACAGCACCGCCAGCTGCACGGCGCCGCCGACGAGCACCGCGCCCGCGCCGACTTCGCCACGCACCAGCGTCGGGACCAGGACGATCGCCAGGCCGACGCCGCCGCCGGTGAAGGTCTCGAGTGCTGATCGTGGCGTTCGCATTCGGGTCAGCACCCCGCGCCATGCGACCACGCCCGTTGGGCCCCGGCCGCAGGCGCGCCGTGCCAGCGAGCGAATCGGTTGGCGGCGAGGTGTGCTCTCGGATGATCGGTCGGCGCCCGTGGCGTCGGGGCGTCTCACGGCCACGATCAGCGCTCGGGTCGTCCAGACGAACAGTGCGGCGAGGATGGGAAGCCAGAACGACCCGAGGGCAAGGTGCCCGAGCGCGGCGAGCGGATGTTCGTCGGCGTTCTCGATGGCGCGGCCGAGCTGACCCGGAGGCGTGTACTGCAACATGGATGCGATCTGCTGTTGTTCGTTGCCATCCAGTCCGCTGGCCAGCGGCGGCACGAACTGGAACCCTCCGTAGATGACGAGGCTCATGACGCCCACGAGGATCTGGCCAGCCCGCGGGAAACGTGTTGCGAACAAGCCGAGCGCGTTGATGGTCGACCTCGAAGCCAGCAACAGCGTCGCAGCGAACGCAATCACCGCGAGCGCGACGATCGGAACGGAGGCGAGACCCCGGATGCCACCCACAAACATCCCGAACGCGACGAGCCCCCCGGACAAGCCGGGTGGGCCCGCTGCCGATCCGACGAGAATTCCCGTTGCGAGCTGCCGATCCGACAGGGGTTCGGTGGCGAGCACTCGCGGGTCGATCGGCTGACTGATGCCCGCAACCACGCCGAGCGCGACGATCGCAAACGTGACGCCCGTCGCGGCGATGACGAAGAGTGCGCTGCCGTCCTGGGCGAGCTGACCCGCCACGGCCAGGCCCACGCCGCCAGCCACACCGAGGAACACCGACGCCAACAGGCCGACCAGCACGGTCCATCGTTGCGCTCCGGGCGTGCGCAGCGAACCGCGGAGCATGCGCCATCGCATGCGGGCAAACAGCGGAGCGAGCCGCCGGGTTTCGGCCATCAACGGTCGAGCCAGTCGAGGGCACTGTCGTCGATGTCGGCAGCGCCCACGACGTCGATGAACGCGTCCTCGAGGCGACGACCATCACGAAGCTCATCGATCGGACCCGACGCGACCAGCCGGCCGCGATTGATGACACCAACGTGGTCGCACACTCGCTCGACGATGTCCATCACGTGCGTCGAGAGCACCACGGTTCCGCCACCGGATCGAAACCGGTCGAGCATGCGGCGCATGGTGCGAGTCGACACCGGGTCGACGCCCTCGAATGGCTCATCGAGCATGACGAGTTGCGGCCGCGGCAGCATCGCAGCCGCCAACGCGGTTTTCTTCCGCATGCCATGGCTGTAGCCAGAGATCGGTCGAGCGGCGTCTTCGCTAAGGTCGAGGACGTTGAAGAGTTCGGTCGCCCGGTCGTGGATCGTGGTGGCATCGAGGCCACGCAGCGCCCCGATGGTGTCGATGAACTCCCAAGCCGTGAGTCGGTCGAAGAGTTGGAGAGGGTCGAGCATCACTCCCATGGAGCGACGCGTCGCCATGACATCGGCTGCGACGTCGATGCCGCACACCTCGATCGAACCGGCGTCCGGGCGGACGAGTCCGACCACAGTGCGCATGGTGGTCGACTTGCCGCTGCCATTCGGGCCGACGAGTCCGTAGCACGCGCCTTGCGGGACCTCGAAGGTGAGGTCGTCGATCGCCAGCTTCTCACCGAACGACTTGGTCAAGCCGGTGATTCGAAGCGGGGAGCCGGGCGAGGTTGACCCGGGCGCCGGCAGATCGGTACCTGTCGATGCCGGTTCGGGAGGCGGCAGATCCACGAAACGCATTCTGCCGTCGGTTTCGGCTTCCCGCTCGTCACTGATCGCTACGGTGACCATGACCCGTCGACGTGGAGTGTGCCCATGACCAGTTTGAACGACCGCGCCAACACCGCCTTGCTCGTCATCGACATGCAACGCAACGTCGTGGCCCACGGCTACGAGGTCGACCGTGTGGTGGCCAACATCAACACGCTGATCGACAAGGCGCGCGCCGAAGACGTGCCGGTGGTGTGGGTGCAACACTCCGGCGACGACATGCCGATGGGATCCGACGGCTGGAAGTACATCGACGAGCTTCAACGCCGCGACGACGAACCGCTCGTCCACAAGAAGTTCGGAGACTCCTTCGAGGACACCGACCTCGAGTCGTTGCTCGCCGAGCGCGGTGTCGGGCGCGTGGTGGTCACGGGGGCGCAGACCGATGCCTGCATCCGATCGACCCTGCACGGAGCGCTCGGGCGCGGGTACGACGCAACACTTGTCAGCGACGCACACACCACTGAGGACATGCGTCAGTGGGGCTCGCCGGTGTCGCCGGAGCAGGCGATTGCCTACACCAACCTGTACTGGAGCTTCTCGAACGCGCCAGGACGAACGGGTGAGTCGGTGCCGACCGCCAAGGTGGCGTTCACCCCGAACTGAGGGCTCAGTGTGCGACGAGTGACGCCGGGGCTGGCGCGGACGTCAGGTCGAAGGCGGCGACGGCGCCGACGACGATCGTGGCGGGCGACTCGACCGCCGTTGTGCCCAGTTCACCGAGGCGGCACCGGACGATGACTTCGTCGTCGGTCGTCGCCTGACGCACGGCCATCACCGGGGTGTCGGAGCCAAGGCCGCCGGCGATCAGTTCGTCCGCGATGGCGGCGCGGTGTGACACACCCATCAGGATGACGATCGTTCCACCGACCTTCGCCAACGCTTGCCAGTCGACGTCCGGTTCGCCTGGCCGACGATGACCCGTGACCACGGTGAATGCCGCCGACACGCCGCGATGTGTGACCGGAACGCCCGCTGCAGCGGGTGCGGCGATCGATGACGTGATGCCGGGGACGATCTCGACCTCGATGCCAGCGTCGAGCAGCGCAATCGCTTCCTCGCCGCCGCGGCCGAACACGAATGGGTCGCCTCCCTTGAGCCGGACCACGCGCTTGCCCTGGCGGCCGAGCTCGACGAGGAGTGCGGAGATCATCTCCTGGGGTGTGGCGCGGCCGGGCCGCTTGCCGACATCGATACGTTCGGCCGACTCGGGGATGAGGGCGAGGACGCCAGCTCCGACCAGCGCATCGTGCACGACGACGTCGGCCTCGGCGAGCAGCCGCGCCGCCTTCACGGTGAGGAGGTCAGGGTCGCCCGGACCCGCGCCGACGAGTGCGACGGTCATGATGACGCCGACGCTGCACTGCTCGCGGCACGACCGCGCCGCGAGGTGACCGGCGGCAGCAGCGCCTCGAGCGAGCTCCAGTCCGATGCGATCGCCCAGTCGCCGAAGCTCGTCGTGTCCTCGGCACCGACCTCGCGGCTGTACCGCTCGAGCAGGGGTCGCAGCAGATCGGGAATCTCGGTGAGTGGGACGTCGGTGCGCAGGCGTCGAGCGAGACGATCGCCCGCTGGCGAGCCACCGATCAAGATGTCGTACCCCTTCTTCGATCGGCCGACGATGCCCAGTTCGGCGGCGTAGGGCCGCGAGCAACCGTTCGGGCAGCCGGTCATGTTGAGGCGGAGTGGCAGGCCGGTGTTGCCGGTGTCGGCG
>JAJCXU010000373.1 GCA_029263275.1 Ilumatobacter sp. | reverse complement strand
GACGCCTGGCCAACTGCTCGAGATCTGCCAATCGGAGGCCGAACGGCGCCACGGCGACGGCTATCAGCGCGGCGTCCACGACCATGACGCCGCTCGTCTGCTCGGGGCCGTGCTCCCCCAGCTCGAAGCCGAACCGTTGTTGCGATTCACCGGATCAGTCCGTGGACTCGCCCGGGTCTGGGCCTCGTCGGTCAGCGGCGACCAACTCGACCGTTGGGCAGCCCAAGCAGCCTCTGCGGCAACAGCGCGCAGTCGACTGGGAACGACCGCCCCTGGTACCCGTGTGGCAGAGGCGCTTCGAGCGGAGCTTTCGTCATTCACCGAATCGGCGACTCGCTTCCACGGCACCACTGTCACACGCGCCGCGGACTACCTCACCGACGAACTCGGTGTGGGGCCGCAACTGCTCGAGTCGTCGACGGCAACAGCGCTCGTCGCCGAGCTTCGTGCCGACCTTGGTGCGGAAGGCGCGGCCGAACTGGCCGCCGCGCTCGGTGCCGAATCCGACCCGTTGGAACGGTGGGCGCTGGCAACTGACTGGGTCGCTGCATTCGTCTCACGGGCTGAAGGTGCAAGCAGCCGACGCTTCGACATCGACGAAGCGGCCGCCATGCTGGCGGGTCCCGACGTCACCGGTTACGCCGTCAACCACGGCGGGGCGCTCACCGTGACCGACCTGGTCGCCGATCATCCGCGCTTCAGTGGAGGCGAGCTCACGACTCGTCTCGACGAGTTGGCAGACACCGCCGGCGCACTGGTCACCGAGATGGCCGAGCGCTGGCCGACCTACAGCGAAGCGCGTCGCGATGTCGTCGCGGAACATGCTGCACGCGTCCGACTCGACGAACATCGTCCAAAGGTGATGACCGGGTTCGTCCGCAACACGTTGATCGACACTGCCCTCCTCCCCTTGTTCGGCCCCAACCTGGCTCGCCAGATGGGCACGATCGACGCCAACGATGCGGCCCGCCAGGGACTGCTCGTCGTCGTGTCGCCGCCCGGCTACGGCAAGACCACGCTCATGGAGTGGATTGCCGACCGACTCGGCGTGTTGATCGTCAAAGTCAACGGTCCTGCGCTCGGCACCGACACCACATCGCTCGATCCTGCTGACGCTCCCAACGCCACCGCTCGCGCCGAGGTCGAGAAGATCAACCTCGCGTTCCAGATGGGCCGCAACGTGATGCTGTATCTGGACGACATTCAGCACACATCGCCCACACTCTTGTCTCGATTCATTCCGCTCGCCGACGCGACGCGCCGCGTCGAGGGTGTCGTCGACGGTGTGCCGACCACCTTCGACCTGCGCGGGAAGCGGTTTTGCGTTGTCATGGCAGGCAACCCCTACACCACCGGCGGCGGGCGATTCGAGATGCCCGACATGCTCGTCAACCGCTCCGACGTGTTCAACCTCGGCGACGTCTCCGGCGAGCACGACGACGCATTCGCGCGTTCCTACATCGAGAACTCACTCACCGCTTGCCCGTCGCTCGCCCCGCATGCCTCGAAGTTGCTCGATGATCTCGGTGCAGTGCTCGACATGGCCGACGGCCGCAAGCCGATTGATGCGAGCGGCCTGGAACACGCGTGGGACGGTGCCGAGCTCGATGCATCGGTGCGCAGCGTGCGGATGCTCCGCCGTGCTCAGCGCGTGCTACTCGATGTCAACGCGGCGTACATCGAGTCGGCCGCAACGGCCGAGAGCGACCGGACGTCACCGCCGTTCCTCCTGCAGGGTTCGTACCGCAACATGGCCCGGATCGCCTCCCGCATCGTGCCGGTCATGACCGACGACGAACTCGACGCCGTCGTCGACGACCACTACAACTCCGAAGCACAGACGCTCACCGACAAGGCGGAGCAGAACTTGCTCGCGTACAAGCAGTTGACCGGCAGACAGACGCCCGACGAAGTCGAACGATGGAACGAAATCGTGCGGCGCGCCGAGAGCCGAGCGAACGCGGATGACTCGGTCGGGCGCATCGTCGATGCCGTCGATCGCCTCACCGGCGCCGTCCTTCATGACGAGGACGCCGACAACCCCACCGGCCTCTGATGGTGGGCTTCGGTCTCGCACAGAACGTCAGCCGACGGGACTCACCACGGCCTCGGTGCGCTGGAGGCACACCGCGAGTTCGTTGCGTTCACGCTGACTGAGCCCGTTTGACGGATCGCCCAGGGAGGAGCGGGCGGGCCGCACGATGCGGGTGACCGGGTCTGTGCAGACTGCGATCGTTCCCGGATACGCATCCCAGTCACCGTTCGGGCGCTCAACGAACTGCACCATCGCGAGCAGTCCATCGAGCGTGCGTTGGTCTGCATACCGTCCGCTGCTCGGCTTGCCCATACCGGACAGCATGTTGCCCGTGCTCCAATAGACCGGGGTCCCGTTCACCATTTCAAGCGGTTGCACGACGTGCGGGCCGTGGTGCACGACGAGGTCGATGTCCGCTCCCCCGGTGATCGCGTCGGCAAAGGCGCGGTCGCGAGCGAGCGGGCTGCGGAGCATCTCCTGCGAGAGGTGCACGCTCACGATGACGATGTCTGCCCCTTGGGCGCGCAGCGCCTGGACGTCGCTGACGACTTGCGAGCTCGACGACACGTAGTTCTGGCGCCACGCCGACGACGGCCTGACGGTGTTGGTGTAGCGGGTGTAGGAAACGTGACCGACTCGCACATTTCCAACGTCGAATGCCTGCGGCACCGCTTCCTCAGGTGTCCGAGCAGTTCCGGTGTGGCTGATCCCCGCAGCGTCGAGCGCATCGAGTGTCGACACGACCCCGCTGAAGCCAGTGTCGTAGCTGTGATTCGAGGCAGTCGAGCAGCGGTTGAATCCGCCAGCTTGCGCTCCTGCTGCCATTTCGTACGGCGCAATCAGCAGATTGCCGCCATACGGGGACCTTCCGACCGCGCCGACGCGCGCGCCTGGTCGACCGATCGGGAGTTCCATGTGGCAGATCGCGAGGTCGACGCCGGCATTGACAGCTGCAAGCGGAGCGAAGACGTGCGAGAAGTTGTACCGGCCGCCGACCGCCGCCCCACCCCGCTTGCCGGCGTCGAGCACCGCGTTCTCGGTGAGGATGTCGCCGCCCGCGGAAACGTTCAGCGATCGAGGCGGTCCCAGGCGTTCGCCGGGCGCGACGACGGTGGCCGGATCGCTGAGGGCGACCGGCAGTGCTGACACCGTGTGGGCCAAGGCAGCTCCGCTGGCCAGCACGATTGCGACGACGAGGGCACCGCCAGCTGGACGACCACGCCGTCTCTCTCGTCCCTTCATCGCACTGAGTCTGTCAGGCCAAGACCCACGGCGACGCGGTGTCCCATTTTGCCCGGGAAAGAATGGGACAGGTGTAGCGTCCGGCGGCGATGACCGAGTTCGTGAATGCCTCAACCACTCTTCCGACCCAGCAGTTGTACATCGGCGGCCGCTACGTCGAGGCCACCTCGGGAGAGACCTTCGAGACGATCAACCCCGCCACGAACCAGGTGATCTGTGACGTGCAGCAGGCGAGCCAAGACGACGTCGACGCCGCAGTCGACGCGGCCCACGCCGGCTTCGCAGTGTGGTCGGTGATGCCTGCGATGGAGCGCACCCGCATTCTGCTGAAGGCGGTCGAGATTCTGCGTGAACGCAATGACGAGATTGCCCATCTCGAGACGCTCGACTCGGGCAAGCCGCTGTCGGAGACAACCACCGTCGACATCGTCACTGGCGCCGACCAGATCGAGTACTACGCCGGGCTCATCTCGATGCTGCACGGCCAACACTTCGACTTCCCGCCCACCGGCTTCGCATCGGTCAAGCGTGAGCCACTCGGCGTGTGCGCCGGTATCGGCGCCTGGAATTATCCGATCCAAATCGCGATGTGGAAGTCGGCACCTGCCCTTGCGTGTGGCAACTCGTTCATCTTCAAGCCAGCCGAGCTCACACCACTGACGGCCCTCAAGCTCGCGGAGGTCTACACGGAGGCCGGTCTGCCCGATGGTGTCTTCAACGTGGTGCAAGGCGACTATCGAGTCGGCCAGATGCTGTCGCGCCACGAACGCATCGCGAAGATCTCACTCACCGGAGAGGTTGGCACGGGCAAGAAAGTCATGGCCGACGCGGCGACAACGCTCAAGGGAGTGACGCTGGAACTCGGTGGCAAGAGCCCGATCATCGTCTTTGACGACGCGGACCTCGACAATGCGGTGAACGCCGCGCTCGTCGCCAACTTCTACTCGGCTGGCGAGGTCTGTTCCAACGGCACCCGCGTGTTCGTCCAACGCAACATGTACGAGGATTTCGTGGCCAAGCTCGGGCCGCGGACCGAAGCACTGAAGATCGGCGACCCATTCGATCCCGAGGTGATGGTTGGCCCGCTGATCAGCCGGGAGCACCACAGCAAGGTGATGGGGTACATGGACGTCGCATTGGCCAGCGCGGCCCGCCACGTATGCGGCGGCGCGGTGCCCGACGATCCGTCGCTCGCGGATGGCAACTACGTCACGCCGGCGATCTTCGCTGACTGCGACGACGACATG
>JAJCXU010000372.1 GCA_029263275.1 Ilumatobacter sp. | reverse complement strand
CCGGTCTGCTTCGCGAGAACGGCCAGGTCGTCGGTGTCACCACCGACCGTCCCGATGGTGACCTCCGCGCTCGCGTCGTCATCGCGTGTGATGGCGTCAACAGCTTCCTTGCCAAGGAAGCCGGCATGTACGGCGAGGTCGACGCCGCCAACTACACGGTTGGGGTGAAGGAAACTCTCGCCCTGCCGAAGGAAGTCATCGACGAACGGTTCGGAGTGCGCGGTCGCGAGGGTATGGACATCGAAGTGCTCGGCGGCACGTCGGGTGTCAACGGTGGAGGTTTCCTCTACACCAACCTCGACACCGTGGCCGTCGGCTGCGTGCTCAAACTGCCGAAACTCGCCGCACAGCAGCTCCGCCCCGAGGAGATCGTCGAACGCTTCAAACAGCACCCAGGCATCGCACCGCTCGTCGAAGGCGGCGAGGTCCAGGAGTACTCGGCGCACGTCATCCCCGAGGCCGGCTTGTCGATGATGCCGCAGATGACGGGCGACGGCATCCTCGTTGCCGGCGACGCAGCAGCGATGTGCTTGGCCGCCGGCCTGTGGTTGGAGGGCGTGAACTTCGCGATGGCGAGCGGCATCTACGCGGGCGAGGCGGCCGTCGAAGCTCTCGCTGCTGGCGATGCAACCGCCAAGGGACTGGCCGGCTACGAACGCCGACTCAAAGACACCTTCGCGTTGCGCGACCACAAGCGACTGCACCGGGCCCCCGCAATCGTGCTCTCCGACCGAGTGCAGCACATGTATCCGCAGATGATCGCCAACTCGGTCGAGCGCATGTTCCGCGTCGACAACCCGACACCGAAGCCGGGCCTGATCCGAGTGCTCAACCAGGAGCGCAAGCGCGCCGGGCTCAAGATTCGGCACGTCGTGAGGGACACGCTCGAGGGATTGAGGACATTCGGATGAGCAGGATCAGCGACAGGTGGGCAAGCATCGCCGCGGCGGGTACCAGAGAAACCGAACAGTGGCCTGCGCAGTCGTTTGAGGATCTGATCGGCTCGACGCGATTCGACATCCACGAACGAGCGCACATTGTCGTCGACGACACCGTGTGTCGCGACGGTCCGAGCCGCGAGTGCATCGTTGCGTGCCCGGCCAAGTTGTTCGTGCCGACGAGCGACGGCGGCATCCTGTTCAACTACGAACAGTGCTTCGAATGTGGCACGTGTTATCTCGTGTGCAACAAAGAAGGCGCGATCTCATGGAGCTATCCCGAGGGCGGCTACGGCGTCGTGTTCAAGAACTCGTGAGCGGACACCACACCGCCGCCAACCGGTCAGTCTGTGCCTGGCACAGACTGACCGGCGGGGCGACAATGCGGGGGGCGCCGTGCACGTAGTCGTGTGTTGGAAGTGGGTGTCACTCGATGGCGGTGACGTCGATGCGCGTTGGTCTGGCGTGTCGCCCGCCGACGAAGCGGCACTCGAAGTTGGCCTGCAGCTTGCTGGCACCGACGGCGTCACCGTTGTGTGCGTCGGTCCGACGGAAGCCGACACGGTGCTACGCGATGCGCTTGCCGCTGGCGCCCACCACGCCATCCGGATCAACGCGACCAATGCGGCAAGCGATGATGTTGCGGTTGCCATCGCTGCGGTCACTGACACCGCCGATCTCATCGTGTGCGGCGACTACTCGCTCGACCGCGGGACCGGCTCGGTTCCGGCATACCTCGCTGCGCATCTCGGCGCTGCGCAGGCATTGGGGCTGGTCGACGTCGACCCGTCCAGTTCCCCGCTCCGTGTTATCCGACGGCTCGACGGCGGCCGCCGCGAGGTGCTCGACGTCCCGACTCCAGCGGTCATCTCGGTCGAAGGGTCCGTTGCTCGATTGCGGCGCGCTCCACTCGCTGCAGCGCTGCGCGCGAAGACGGCAGAGATCCCTGTCTCACCTGGTCCCGCCCCCCACGAGGACGGCGCTCACGTCACGACCTATCGCCCTCGGGCGCGGACACTGCCTGCTCCTGCCGGCGGGACGCTGTCGCGGGTGCGCGACATTCTCGACATCGGAGCGGCCGAACAATCCCACTCGGAGACGGTGACCCTCGAACCCAATGACGCTGCGGCGCGCATCATCGAGCAACTCGATGAGTGGGGCTACGGCGGAGAACAGCAGAGCAGCTGACGTCGCACGAATTCAGTACGACTCGTTGGTGATCACTCGCCCCGTTCGATCATCGTCGCGTAGCCGACGAAGTCGAAGAGGTGCTGGGCGCCGACGAAAGTCTCGGCGCTTCCGTCAAAGCGTTGGGTGCCGACGGTGAACTTGTCGTCATCTGGATTGACGAAGTCGACCTCGGTGTAGCCGCGCGCAGCGAATCGATCTCTGATGCGTGACGTGAGATCAACCGGGACCGATCGACGAGTCCAGATCACCGAGGCACCCGGTGCAAGCAGGCTGGGCGTTGCGTCGATCGTGGCCTCGATGTCGCGCATCGTGATGTTGCCGAACATCCCGCAGAGCAACAAGACGTCGCACGGCACGATGTCGGCCAGCGCCGATGTGGTTCCCGCATCTCCCTCGATCATCGTGACGCTCGGGGCATCGCTGCCGCGTGCCGTGCACAGCAGCGCGATGCGGTCGTTCGCGGCAGCGACATTCCGACCGTCGGCCTCGACC
>JAJCXU010000371.1 GCA_029263275.1 Ilumatobacter sp. | reverse complement strand
CGCGAACGGGCAGATCCAATGCCCGTAGAGCGCGACGTCGGAGCTGTCCTCACTCATCGCGTGCTCACGCGAACAACTGCTCGCAACCCGTTCCATCGAGCACGGCATCGACGCGGGCCCGGTCGCCGTCGGTGAGGTCGGCGTACGCCTCGCGCAGCCACTTCAGGCACTTGCCCTGATAGCCGAACGGTGCCTGGCGATACTCGCGGCTCTGTCCGTCGAGCCCGACGATGTCACACACGACCTCGTCAGCACCGGACTGCAACGCTTGCGCATTCGCGACGAGGAACGGTGCATAGGTCCGACCGCACTCGGCGAGGAGATCGCCAGTTGCGGGATCGAGGTCGTCGATCGACGTCCACCCCTGGTCGCCCTCGACGGGCAGCCACGAAAGATCGTCCACGCGCTCGACCCAGTTCACGACCTTCGGGGCGATGTCGACCGCCACGGCCATCGACGTGGGGTCCCAACGCACGAGTTGCGTGAGTTGTCCGTACAGACCGAAGTCACCGCGCCCGGGCCGGTCACCGAGCATGAAGTCGCCGCGTGCGAATCGGGCCTGCATGATGCTGAGCACCTGCCGATACGAGTCCTCGATCAGAGGCGTGTTCCATTCGGTCGACCCGACGAGCGCACGCCGGCCGATCTGGCGTCGCATGATGAAGTCAGCGCGTTGCTGTGCCTGATCCGAGTCGAGTTGGAGATCGCCGCTCAGTGGGAGCAGCTTTCCGGCCTTGGCGATATCGGCGTCATAGGTCCAGCGGTAGTGATACATCATCTTGGTGACCCACTCGTCGCCGAAGTCCTCGATCAGCGCGTCGATGAACGCGAGCGCCGGGTCCGCCGGCACGACGCTGCGGCCGGTGTGTTCGGCTTCGAGCCGCATGATCTGCGGTGACGAGTCGACGGTGATGTCGCCGTAGCCGTCGCCTGCCGGGTTCGAGTATGCGATGACCGGGATGATCGGCACCGGCGGAGCGGGCAGGTCGTCCCATTTGGAATCGCGAAGCATCCACCTGAACGGAATCTGCCGGTAGCGCAACACGCCGCGCATCTTGAGTGTGTAGGGCGAGCCGTACTGGCCCGCCAGGACGATGGGTGGTGTGCTGTTCATGAGAGTGGATCCTCGTGAATCGCGACGACGTACCCGATATCGGGTGTGGCGTTTCCTTCCAGGAGTGAGCGGTACGCCGACTCGACACCGTCGGCCCCGTTTCGGTGTTCGACGGTGAGCCACCGGTCGGTGTTGTCGAGCAGGCGGTGGAACGACCGGGCGATGCGGGCGTCGAGTTCGCTCTGGCCCCAGTCGCCAGCGCGCTTCGCCGACTGGCCCGGTGCAAAGAAGAACTCGGGTGTCGGCCCGGGCAGCGCGCCGCCGTTCTGTCCGCCAGCGTCCTGCCAGTGCGTGGCGCCGACGGTCAGCGACACCTTGAGCGCGTCGTCGAAGTGCGTATGGACCGCACTTCGGACCGACGCGCTGCCGGCCATGTCGACCAGCGCAGATGGGACCGTTGCATCGAGCTGATCGACCTCGTCGTAGGTGATCACCTCGTCGTACAGACCGAGGCCCTCGACGAAGCTCCGGTTGCGTGCCGACGTGAGGCCGATGCTGCGATGACCGTCGCGTTGGGCGAGGCACTGCGCAAGACAGATCGACGTTTTCGAGGAGGCGCTCGTGACGAGCGTTTGTGATGCGCCCAGGAAGTTGTTTTCGGCGAGGTAGTCGTCGATGAGAAACGACGTCATGAACACACCCCACAGCAGGAGGTACTCGTCGGCCTGCTCCGGGCGGAACATCACATCGGTCGTGACATCGCGAAAGTCGGTGTAGGTCGCAGCGTGTTCGGCGCGGTGGGGGCTGACGTCGCGGAACGCTCCGGCATTCGGAGCGGCGTCGATGACGACGTCGGGCGCCATCGGGTAGAAGCCGAAGTACCGGCCGCCGACGGCGATGTCGGGGTGCGCCGACTCGGCGACCGACCCGAGGCCCATCGCAGGGATGCGACCCCAGCGCGCGCCATCGTCGCTGTTGGTTGCGTTCTCGGCGGTGGGGAAGAAGCCCCAGTAGTCGAGCATGTCGCCGGCGACGGCGTACGTGATGTTGTTGGTCGTCAGCGCGAATCGCTCGACGGCCAGCCGGATTTGCCCCGGTCGCAGCTCGTGTGTATTCATGTCGGCGGCGGTCTTCGCCACCCGAGTGTCATGAAAGTCGTCGCGGTTGACCTCGAACTGCATGTCGCCGACAGTAGCTCCCCGTCGCTATCAATTGCCAGTTGAACACGCACTAGACTACGGTGAGGCGATGCCCCGATATGGACAGCTCAACGAGCCGTACGTCGCTTCATGGTTTGCCCGCGATGAGCCCGGCGGCCCGATGTGGGCGCTGAACTTGATGAAGTACCGCGAACGGGCCGAGTATGCCGATGGCCGCGAGTCGTCGATCAGCGGCATGGAAGCTGACGACGAGTATGCGCCGCACGAACATCTCCGCAAGGTTGGTTCGCGCCTCATCATGATGGCGCCGGTGGTGCATCAGTTGGTTGGTGACGAACATGTGTGGGATCGCATCGCGATCGCCCAGTATCGCGACCGCGTGGCCATGATCGAGATGTCGTCGAACGCCGACTTCCAGAAGGACGAAGACCACAAGGAGGCGGGCATGGACTTCACCATCGTCATGGCCACCTTCCCGGTCGGCGGTGACCCGGTACCGCCACAGGAGTCCGGTGCCGATGGCGATCGGCTCATGCTGTTGCAGGTGGTCGGCGAGGCAGCCGCACCAGACGTCGCCGCCGATGTCGAGTCGACTCGGATTGGTCGCTTCGCGATCGAGGACCGCATCCTCGGCGATGATCGCACCTTCGCCGAGGCCCGCTACGACCTCATCTCCCGATCGGTCGCAGATGAGCTTGCTGCACGTGGCGCAACGCACAGCGACACCGACTACGTCGTCATCGCCGACCCGAAGCTCGACGACATCGCACGTTCGCTGACCGACACCAGCCAGGTCCTGTTCTGATGGAGATCCTGCGCACGTCCGAAGCCGACGCCGCTGAGATCCTGAGCGGCGTCGCTGACTATCCCACTGGCAGCCGCTTCGTCACCATCGCCGCCGGCGACGATGCCGGTCAGGATCTCCGAGTCCATCTCGTCGATGCGGGCGACGCCGACGCGCCGGTTGTCGTGTTCTTGCACGGCAACCCGTCGTGGTCGTACATCTGGCGTCACCAGATCGCTGCTGCTGTCGCCGCTGGCTATCGGGTCATCGCTCCCGACCTGATCGGCATGGGCCTGTCCGACAAGCCGACCGAGATGACCGACTACACCGTCGTTCGACATGTCGAGTGGATGCGTGCCCTGCTCGTCGACGAACTCGGTCTGTCGGGCGTCACGTTCGTGCTGCACGACTGGGGCGGCATCATCGGCATGCGCCTCGCCGCTGAGAACCCCGGCTTGGTCGAGCGGATGGTGATCTCCAACACCGGCTTGCCGTGGCGCGATCCGGCCGAGCCGCTCCCCGACGTGGTCGAGGCGTCGGGTCCGTTCGCCGACTTCCAGGAGTTCGCGCGGACGACGCCCGAGTGGCAGCCGTGGACGTTGTTGCCGATGGTCATGGTGACCGAACCGAGCAGTGATGCGGTTCACGGCTATCAGGCGCCGTACCCGGACCCGTCGCTCACCATCGGCAGCCGGGCGTTCACACAGCTCCTGCCGACCCGGCCCGACAACCCGATGTACCCGGCGTGTAACGCCGCATGGGAGGTGTTCGACGTGTGGACGAAGCCGGTACTGACCATCTTCAGCGACCAGGACGCGGTCGCCCCCGATGGGTGGAAGCCGATCGTTGCCCGGATCCCCGGAGCGAGCGATCAGCCGCATGTGATCCTCGGAGGCGGCGGGCACTTCGTGCAGGAAGACATCGGCGAGGCCTACACCGATGCGCTGATGGCGTGGCTCGGAGTTGCGTCGTGACGGGGGAACTCGACCCTCGTCTCGGCAACCCGGAGTGGCGCGACAACTGGACGGTCGGTTCGGGTCTGCGGATGGAAGTCATCGACCAGCTCAGTCAGGTCTGGCTCTGCCAAGAGCCGGTCACGGTGGAGCAGGCTCACGGACTGGCACTTCCCGACGGCGCGTCGCTCTTTGGCCCCGGCCAAGCCGTCGCCGATCTCGCGTACTTCAGACGATCACCAGGCGCGACAGACGATGGCCGCCTCGACACGCTGGAGATCGATGGCCTGCGGTTCTCGTTCGTGGGGCGGCCTGTCGCTGTCGAGCGTGTCGAGGACGTCACCGTGATGTCGATCGACAAGCACCACACGATGCTCTACGCCGCTGGACGCGCGATCGAGGTACTCGACTTCGGCGACGGGACCGTCGCCACGCCGGCATGGATCGGGAGCGAACCCATTGGTGACGTCGATCTACCCAACGGCTGGGCGGTGCGCACCGTCGAGCTCGACGCTGACCTCATCGCGGTCGTTCCGAACCCGGCCACCGTCGTGATGATCAACGGGTTCGGATTCCACGGCCCACTCCCTATCGCACAACTCGAAGAGGTCAGCACATGAGCAACACATATACGCTCTACGGGGCGCCCGTGTCGTTGTACACGGGCAAGGCCCGGTCGTATCTGCGCACCCAGGGCATCCCGTTCGTCGAGATGTCGCCGGGCAGCGATCGCTACCTCAACGAGATCGTTCCGACCGTCGGCCGCTGGATCATCCCGTGCATGGAGACCCCCGACGGCACGATCATTCAAGACGGTGCCGACATCATCGACCACTTCGAGCGCGGCCCGGGCCAATCGCTGCGCAGGTACAACGCGTATCCGACGTCGCCGCTGCTGCTCGCGGTCGCCCACGTCTTCGAACTGTTCGGCGGCGAGGGACTGCTGCGTCCGGCAATGCACTACCGATGGAACTTCGACGAGCAGAACCTCTCGTTCCTGACCTCGGAGTTCGCGATCCTCATGCCGCAGGGACTCACCGCCGAGCAGGCCGAACAGGGCTTTCTCCACAACAGTGGCCGGATGCGCAAGGCGGCCACCGTGTTCGGGGTGACTCCTGAATCGCAACCGTTGATCGAGACGGCCTTCCACGAATGGCTCGATCTGTTCGAAGCGCACCTCGTCGATCATCCGTATCTGCTCGGCAACCGACCGACCATCG
>JAJCXU010000370.1 GCA_029263275.1 Ilumatobacter sp. | reverse complement strand
CCTCGTCATTGCCTACGAGCCGATCTGGGCGATCGGGACAGGCAAGACGGCAACAGCGGAGGACGCCCAGTCGGTCTGCCACGCCATTCGCGAGCGCGTCCGTGACATCACAGACGACGCCACCGCCGACGCGCTGCGCGTGCAGTACGGCGGATCGGTCAAGGCTGGCAACGCAGCAGAGCTGATGTCGCAAGCTGACATCGACGGGGCGCTCGTCGGCGGAGCGAGCCTCGATCCAGACGAATTCGCACGGCTCGTGCAGTTCAGCGCTGGCTGATTCGTCTCGCAGCAAGCCGTCAGTCACCTGACAGTTTCGCGGCGTCCGGTTGACAAATTCATCCGCTCGTCACAGAACCCCTACCGCTCGGTAACGAAGGCTGTTAGGGTTCCAAGCACTTCGGTCACCGGGGAGGAGACCGAAGTCACGGAGCGAGTTGAACGCTGGCAGTCATCAGACAGCCGGGCGGTTCCTCACTCCGCCAACCACCTCCCCTTCTGTATCCCAAATCAGGAGGACACATACGTGAACACAACACGACGGAGCCATAAGCTCCTCGCCTTGACGGCTGCTTCGGCACTCGTCTTCGCCGCATGCGGCGGAAGTGATGGCGATGACGCCGATACGGGCTCTAGCGAGCCCACCGAGGACAGCGTTGCTGATGAGCCGGCCGACGAGCCTGCTGATGAGCCGGCCGACGAGCCGGCCGAAGAGCCTGCTGAGGAGCCAGCCGGAGACGGTGGCGGCACCCTGATTTGGGCGCACGAGCAAGAGCCGGGCGACCTGCACCTCGATGATCCGGAGAACAACCTCTCGATCACGTCGTGGATCCGTTCCGCAATGATCGAAGGCCTGTTCGGCATCTCGGGTTCCACCGAGTACTACCCCGAACTCCTCGCTGACGCCGGTGAGCTGACCACCAACGATGATGGCTCGGTCACGGGCACCTTCACGTTGCGTGACGGCCTCACCTGGAGCGACGGTGACGACCTCACCGCCGAAGACGTGGTCTGGACCTTCAACGCGATCATGGCCACCGACGGTGAGACCGAAGATGGCGATCCGAACTACATCTACCTCCTCGGCGACCGCACCGGTCTCGACACCATCACCGACATCTCGGCCGACGGCAACACGATCACCATCACGTGGTCTGAGTTCTTCGCCGGATACAAGGGCGTCCTCAACGAGGTCTACCCGATGCACCAGTTCAGCGAGGATCCGGCCACGGCCGCAGCCGAGCTCAACGACGGCCTCCGCGGATGGACCACACCTGACGGTTCGACGATTGCATCGTCCGGCCCGATGAACTTCGAATCGTGGGAGAAGGGCGTCCAGATGAACATGGTGCGCAACGACTCGTACCACGGCTCGAACAGCCCCGACGCCTCGAACACCGGCGTTGCGTCTGTTGAAGGCGTCCAGATCAACTTCGTCACCGACACCGATGCGCAGATCAACGCGCTGCAGGCAGGCGAAGCCCAGATCGTCATGACCCAGCCGCAGCTCGCCTTCGAAGACCTCGCCTCGAGCGATGACTTCACCGTGGCGTCCTCTGCTGGTCCCGTGTTCGAGCACTGGGGTCTCAACCTCAACAACGCTCACCTCGCCAAGTACCAGGTCCGCGAGGCCCTGGCATACGCGATGGACAAGAGCGAAGTTATGGCTGGCCTCTACACCCCGCTGTTCGGCGAGTCATTGCCGGCTGAGGGTCTGGGTAACACCTACTGGCTGTCCAACCAGAGCACCTACGAGAACCACGCCGGCGACGCCGGTTACGGCGCAGGCGACATCGCTTCCGCTCAGGCTTCTCTCGAGGCTGCTGGTTACGTCCAGAACGGCGACGGCATCTACGAGCACCCGGATGATGGCGTGCTTTCCCTGCGAGTTGGCACCACTGGTGGCAACCGTCTGCGTGAGATCCAAGAGGAGCTCATCCAGGCACAGATGAAGGATGCTGGCATCGACATTGTCATCGACAACGTCGAAGGCGGCGCCTACTTCGGTGAAGTGCCGTTCTCGGCTGACTCCATCGCATGTGCAACCAGCGGTGGTACCGAAGGCAACTGCGGCATCTGGGACATCACCCAGTTCGCATGGGTCGGCGGACCGTGGCCTGGTGGCCAGACGGCTTCGTACCGTGCCGGTGGCGAGAACAACCCGTACGGGTTCGCCAACGACGACTTCGAAGCTCTCGCTGACGAGTGCGACACCATCGTCGACGACGCTGACCGCGCCGCTTGCTACAACGAGCTGGACACCTGGGTGACCACGCTCAACAACGCAACTGCGGACAATGGTATGGCAGGCCTCTTCATGCTGCCGCTGACACAGAAGCCGTCGTTCTACGGCTTCACGTCTGACCTGTCCGGTGCTGGCGTCGCTCCCGATGCCCAGGGCGCAGGTCCGCTGACCAACGTCGTGGACTTCGTCTTCGCCGACTGATCAGTGATTGTCAGCTTCGTCCGGTTCAGCCGGGCGTAGCCGACGGTTTGTAACACGCAAGACATCGGGGTCCCGTTTCGGCGGGGCCCCGATTTGCGTTACGGTGCGCTGCACTTCATTACTCGTCCACACCTCAACAGACAGGTCGGTTCTCACCTTGTTTGCCTACGTCACTCGAAGAGTGCTCATCTCCGTACCGCTGCTCATGCTCGCGATGTATCTCGTGCACATCGGCGTGTCCGCCACGGTCGATCCTCGATCTGAGTTCTACATCTGCTTGCCGAGGTGTCAGGAGGGATTCGATCGGATCACGGAGACGTATTCGCTCGACACCAATATCTTCCTCCGCCCGTTCACCTACTTCGGCGGCCTACCAAGTTACTTCGTGCAGTATTTCCTGATCGCCGGTCATGTGTCGATCGCCATGCTGGGACTGTTTGCTACGCTCCGGAGGCACGCCGGAACGACGTGCGCGGCGGCGGCGCTCGGCGCTAGCATGCTTCTGTTGAACCAGTGTTTCAACAACTTCTCGCGATTTGTGCACGGGCCCGAGAACTTTGCCTGGGTCCCGTGGATACTGTTCTTCGGACTGAATCTGGCCCGCACCCCGTTCTGCCGCACACCGGCCGCGCGGCGCAACGCACTGACGGATGCTGCGGCCCTTGCCCTCTGTTTCGCGATGAGCTTGCTCGCCGGATACGGCACGTTCTCATACATCGGCGCTGTGTTCGTGGGT
>JAJCXU010000369.1 GCA_029263275.1 Ilumatobacter sp. | reverse complement strand
GCCTCCCTCGACGCACTCGCTGCACTGGCGTCGGCGCTGCCGACGTCGCTCATCACTCGTCTGGCGCGGCAGCAAGCGCAAACCGTCGATTTCGCCACATCGAACGTGCGCGGTGCGCCGATGCCCATGTTCGTTGCCGGCGCGCGCCTGCTGCACAACATCCCGATCGGGCCACTCAGCGGCGTAGCGTTCAACCTCACGCTGCTGAGCTACGACGGCCATCTCGACATGGGTCTCAACACCGACGCAGCGGCAGTGACCGAACCTGAACTGTTGCGAACCTGTTTGACCGACTCGATTGCGGCCTTCACCGCCCTCGCTGGCTGAACCAGCGAGGTTAACCCTGCAGAGTCAGACGGTCTCGGTGGCGATCGGCTCGATGGCCTCGATCACCGGCATGGCGACGACTTCGGCCGACGTATCAGCCTCGGTGGTGAGGAGGGTCCGTACGTCGAGGAGGAGGTCGGCGACTTCGCCGGTCGACACGAGTTCGCGCGACATCATCTTGGCGAGTGCGCCGTCGATGACCCCGAGTGCTTCGTTGATCACTGCTTCGTTGGCGTTGCGCTGATCAGTCATTAACCAACACGGTACCCGCCGATCAGCGTGGGTGCGTGCACCACGCATGACTTCAGAAAGCTGTCACACGATCTTCTCGATTCCGTGACGCTGCGCAGACAGTGACCACACAACGTCAAGCGGCCCGCCAGACCCACACCAGCGCCCACTCATCCGGCGAGACGCACCGCAGACCACTGCCGTTCGACGTCGCCCGCCTACGATGCATCGCCATGGAACTCGAAGGAAAGAACGTCGTCGTCACCGGTGCAGGACGAGGCATTGGCGAAGCACTCGCCCGCGAATTCCACCGCCGCGGGGCGAACGTTGTGCTGGCTGACCTGCAGGGCGCAGCCGATGTCGCCGCGACCCTCGATGGGGCCGTGGGCCTCGACGCCGACGTCAGCACCGAGGCCGGAAACCGGGCGCTGGTCGAGCAGTCGACCGAGGCGCTCGGGTCGATCGACCTGTTCTTCGCCAATGCGGGTGTCGGTAACGGCGCCGGCGTCGTCGAGACTCCAGAGGATGACTGGGAGCTGGCGATGAACGTGAACGTTCATGCCCACCGATGGGCGGCCAAGTATCTCCTCCCCGACTGGCTCGAGCGCGGTGACGGGTACTTCTGCTCCACCGCATCGGCAGCGGGGCTCCTCGCCCAGATCGGGTCGGGGCCCTACACCCTCACGAAGCGAGCCGCCGTGGCGTTCGCTGAATACATGGCGATCACGTACGGAGACCGCGGCATCAAGGTCACGTGTCTCTGCCCACAAGGCGTCAACACCGCCATGCTGCACGCTGGCGACGGTGATCGCCCCGGCGGCAATGTGGTCAAGGCGGCGGGCGGTGTGCTCGAACCCGCCGATGTGGCAAGCGAGGTTGCCGACACCATCGAACGCGAAGGATTCTTCGTCCTCCCCCACCCCGAGGTTGCCGACTACATGAGACGCAAGGCTGACGATCCGGAACGCTGGCTGGCTGGCATGCGCAAGTTGCAGCGCTCGGTCTTGGGCGGCTGACCTCTTCCCCGATTTACCTGATCCGCCCTCATGCAACGCTCGCCTGCCGCTCTCGCCCGCCTCGGGCTGCGCCTCGATGAGCCGATCCGTTTCCGTCGCCATAGCAAGGGCCGATGGGTGGTCGGCAAAGTCGTCGGCATCGAGGCCGACGGGAGCATCTTGCTCCGTGACCCGGACGGCTCGGCGCGGTCGCTACGAGCCGAAGTCGTCGAGATTCGACGCCCAGGTTCACAGGGTCGCTTGCGGTGGCATGTCGTCAGCGACGTCGCCGTCACCTGGGAACAACTCGAGATGTTCGGCACCGACCCCGTGGCACCAACCCTGTTCGAGGAATGACCCGGGATTCGTGTGATGTCGACGACCAGGCGCAGCGGGCTTCCACCATCACTGGGAGAAGCACATGCAACATTCATGTCGCACCGTCGCCACCAGCGACTCCAGGAGCCACACCATCGCCTGACGCGGTCACCCTGGCCAACCAGCGCCGCGAAACTGCAGGGTTGTCGGCGTTGTCAACGGACGGACCCCTCGTCTCGTATTGGACGATGGTGCTCAGCGGCTGACCCTCTGCTGAGCTGACTCCTTGCTGAGCTGACTCCTTGCTAAGCGAACCTCTTGCTGCGCGGACCGTTCGATGTCAGCGACCGCCGCTGACGTTGAGGGTGGTCGCCGTGACGTACGAACTCGCATCGGAGGCAAACCACAGAATCGCCTCGGCAACTTCCTCGGCCTGTCCCCCACGTTGCATCGGCACCCCAACCGCTACCCGGTCGACGCGACCTGGCTCGCCACCGCTCGCATGGATGTCGGTGTAGATCACACCGGGTCGCACTGCGTTGACGCGGATGCCCTCGGTCGCGACCTCTTTGCCAAGGCCGATGGTCATCGTGTCGATCGCTGCCTTGGTCGCGGCGTAGTCGATGTACTCGTCGGGGCTGCCGATGT